>NZ_CALPCT010000006.1:0-93897 GCF_943193075.1 Streptococcus caecimuris
GCTGCACTAAAATCAGAAATAAATTGTTGTTTTAGTTTTTTCATCCTTCTCCTACCGATAACTATTTATTATCACTAGTATACCATAAATTCCTACCTCCAATATGTTTTCGATTGTAGTTTTCATTCTCAAAGACTTTTTGAACAGCCTCATAATACTCTTTCTTCAATAACTGAATATGTGGCATTCTATCTATCGGCATCAACGCACCAAAAATGGTGCGTTTCTCTATTTTGTGCTATAATAGAAATAAATAAAAGGAGGAGTTACATGATTGGAGAAAATATAAAAACGTTACGTAAAACACATAAATTAACGCAGCCTGAATTTGCAAAGATTGTTGGTATCTCTAGAAATACTCTGAGTCGTTATGAAAATGGGACAAGTCGAGTTTCGACAGAATTAATAGATCGTATCTGTAAGAAATTTAATATTTCTTATATCGATATCGTAGGAGAGGAAAAAATGCTCACACCAGTAGAAGATTATCAGTTAACTCTGAAAATTGAAGTGATTAAAGAACGAGGGGCGAATATCTTAGCGCAACTTTATCGTTTTCAAGATGAACAAGGAATTGCATTTGATGATACTTCGAATCCTTGGGTTCTAATGAGCGATGATTTGTCTGATTTGATTAATACGAGGATTTATCTTGTTTCAACTTTTGAGGATATAGAGCGATTTAATGGCTATTTGGATGGTATTGAACGTATGCTAGAACAAGCTACTCATCTGGTGGTGGCTTAATGAAACTAGAAGAATTTAGTCAAGATAATTTTGAACAAGCCTCCAAACGACTCGTTCGTTCTTTAACTCGTGGGAAAACAACCTCATCTCATCCTGAGGCTATTTTGCTCGGTGGACAGAGTGGTGCTGGGAAAACAACGATTCATCGTATTAAACAAAGGGAATTTCAAGGTAATATCATTATCATTGATGGAGATAGTTATCGCTCTCTTCATCCGAACTACCATGGCCTACAGGAAAAATATGGCAAAGATAGTGTGGATTATACCAAAGTATTCGCGGGACAAATGGTTGAATATCTCGTAGATGAATTGAGTAAACTAGGCTATCATTTGTTAATCGAGGGCACATTGAGAACGACAGAAGTTCCTCGAAAAACGGCCCAATTATTGGCAACTAGAGGTTACCAAGTCTCACTTGCACTGATTGCGACTAAGCCAGAATTGTCCTATCTCAGCACCTTGATACGCTATGAAGAGCTCCATGCTATAGACCCTATTCAAGCTAGAGCGACTCCCAAAGAGCACCATGATGGAATTGTAGAACATTTAGTTGATAACTTACGAGAGTTGGAAAATGATAAGATTTTTAATCAAATTCAAATTTATCAAAGAGATCAATCGTGTGTTTATGATTCGCAAGTAGACGAAACCTCAGCGACAGAAGTTTTACAAGAATGCCTCTTCGGAAAATGGAGTAAAGTGGAGGAAGAGATGTTGAAGTTGGGACAGGAACGGTTGAGGGAGTTGGGTGAGGAATAGTCATAATAGTTTAATTTAAAATCATACTCAACTATATACTTAATTAGTTTATAAATGGATATTCAACAAATACTACTACATAGAATGATATAATTAAGAGTAGATTTAATAAAATACTTTAAGGAGGAGCTTATGGATACTTTGCAGTCACAGTTTATTAAATTTCACGATACCATTAAGCTAGATGCTGACGATAAAAAGGTATTAATTGATAAACGTAAAGAAGTTGAAGAAGCAATAAATAAAGGTGTTTCAGAATTTGAAAAGAGTTTTTTTAATCAAGGGAGTTACTCAACTTTCACGGGGATTTTACCATTAGAGGATGGGGATTACGATTTAGATAGAGGTTTGAGATTTGAAATTGATAGAAATTCAAATACTCCAAAAGAGATAAAGAAAATTATTTTTAATACATTAGTTTCTAAATTTGGAGAAAATAATGTTAAAGTAAAAAATCCATGTGTCACGGTATCATTTCCTAAAGATAATGTTCATATCGATATTGCGGTGTATTGTATTGAAAATGATAATTATTTTTTGGCTAGAGGTAAGCTTAATAGTAAAGAAGAAAATATTAAGTGGGAGGAAGCAGACCCTGTAGAATTAACGGAAAAAATAAATAATGCTATGGAAAACTCAGAAGACCGAAACCAATTTCGGAGAGTAATTCGCTATTTAAAAAGATGGAAAGATATAAAATTTAAGAATCAGGATAACAAACCAACTGGTATTGGTATTTCAGTATTTGCTGTCAATAATTTTTCTGTAAGCAAAAAAGTAGACTATTTATCTGGGAACGCTACTTATGATGATATTTCAGCTTTAAGAAATTTAGTAAATACTATGATTAATTCGTTTTCGGATACATATGATGTTGATAGAAACTTATTTTATCCGAGATTAGAGGTTTCCTTACCTGTTAAGCCGTATACTGATGTATATGAAAGGGTATCAAATATACAAATGGAAGCCTTTAAGAATAAATTAGAAAAATTAAGAGACTCACTAGATGAGGCAATAGATTCTACTGATTTAAGTGACTCTACAAAAATATTGAGTAAACAGTTTGGTGATGATTTTCCTATTATTGAACAAAAAGAGACAGCAGAAAACTTTGGAACTCGGGCTATAATCAGTGATTATCCAAGTGCTTAGAGGCGCGTATGTTAGAAAAAGAAGAAATATTCCAGATGTACTTTGACGAAATACCTTCAGAGAGCTTGGAGTCCGAAGATAAGGAATGCTATTTTTATCAATACAAAAAATTTACCTTAAAAATTATCGTTTCTAATGACTTTCCCCATTCACTTCCGGAAATATACCTTTCAAATTATATGGATTTTAATAAATGGTATAGTCATGTCGGTTCCGAAGGGAAATTGTGTTATATTTCAGATGATAATTTAATTTGGGACTTTAACAATCCAAGTGGATTATTGAAAGATTGCTGTGAAAAAGTAAAGGAATTACTGGATAGTTGGGATACACCCAAAATGACCGAAGACCTCAGGAAAGAGTTTTTGTCATATTGGCATATCAGTTGTTTGAAGTCAAAAACAAAATATATAGATATTCAAAGTTATTTATCTAGGGTCAGTACATTTGAGAAACATGAATTAGTCCTGTCGAATCAGAAATACCATCTTTTTAATTATGGTTCACAACTTAAAGAGAGTGTTGCGCCACAATCTAAAAAAAGCAGAGATGTTTATATACTTCCACTTAAAGATTCGAATTCTGTGATTCCTCCTAATCCCCTGAATGAACTAACAGAAGCAACATTTAAGAAATTGATTACAGGAAATCTATCTTCGGGGGTTAGACGCCGCTTCCAAAAGTGGTGTAAAACGAAACGAAAGTCATTCATATTAATTTTATCACTTCCTATATCTGATAATGATTATGTTTTGTTTGGTGCGAGTTTTGAGTCTGGGACTTCCAAATATCCATTTAAAATTGATAATAAAGTACCACAAAAAAATAAAGATAGAAAAAGAATTGGTTCTAAGGCTAAGAAATCAAAAAATGGGAGTTTCAAGATTACTCCAGTATATGTTACAAGATTCGACAAGGAGTATAGAGTGAGTAGGACATCCCAAGAATATGATTTTCTGAATAAAAAAGTAGTCATTATTGGACTTGGATCTGTAGGATCATTTGTTGCAAACAATTTATCTAAAATGGGTATAGAGAAACTTCTTTTAATAGATCCTGATTTTTTAACGGTCGATAACATTTCAAGACACTACTTAGGTATGGATAGTATAATAGATAATATTCAAAAAGTAGACGCTTTAGAAGATAGATTGAAAAAAGAAAATCTTGATTTAGAAATTGAATGTGAGGGTATCCGATTTCAAGAAATAGTTCGGAAGAATCCAAATTTATTTTGTGAATATGATTTTGTTTTTTCTTGTGTCGGAGATACTAAAACTAATTTTGAAATTAATCATTTTTTCAGAAAGATTGGAAAAACGGTATTGTATTGCTGGTTAGATCCATATGGAGTTGGGTATCATAACCTACTAGTTTCTCCACAAAATATCGGATGCTATATGTGTATGAATTATGAAGATGGGCATCTTGTTAATAATAGAGCCTCTTTTGCAGAGAAAAATCAAATATTTGAAAAGCGTCTAGCTAGCTGTTATTCTTCATTTATTCCTTATAATGTTATTGCGCCTAGTTCTTTGGCAAATAAAGCTATAGAAGTATATTTACAGTACTTGTCTGGGGAATTTTCTTCTGAAAACAGATTAGTATCAGAAATTGGTTCAGATAAACAGTTTGGAAAAGAAGGGTTTACGTATAGTGTTCGATACTACAATTGTTTAAAAAATAGTGATTTATTAAATGTTGCTTTAAGAACAAATACATCTTGTCCAGAGTGTAACGGAGAGTATAAAGTTGATATATGTAAATCTGAATAATAAATATCAAATTGTAATACCATCTGATATTTTAAATTCATTACTAGAGTTTAGGCAACTGGGTTTTGAACCTGAAGCAGGTGGTATTTTTGTTGGTAAGAGACTTTTAAATAATTCGATAATTATTATAAATTTTTCAAGACCACAGGATAATGATGTAAGAAGTAGATATAAATTCTCAAAGACTTCTCCAAACCACCAGAAATTTGTAGATGATTATTTTGGTAAAAGTTCAGGTTTCATAAGTTTAATTGGAGAATGGCATACCCATCCTGAAGATATACCTACTGCATCTATTGTTGACATTCAATCATGGGAAAAAATTATCTCAGATAATGATGATAGATTATTCTTCTTGATAATTGGGCTTCAGGCTGGGAGATTCTACTTTAGGGAATCAAATGAGTGGCAATCCACTCTAATCTATTTTAAGGATGTATTGAATACGTATGAATTTAAAAAATAAATCATTTAAGAAATGCTTTTTTTGGTCTCAAAAATTTTATTTACCATTGGTATTAATTTTTCTATTTCCAATTCTTATTTGCTATTTGATTGGGAAGAGTTTGACACTAGTTGAAGTTGAAAAAATATCAAATACCAATTTTTTTACAAGAACTATTTTTGAAATAACTCCTGATAATTCTATCGCTACTTATATAGTTCTTTATTCATTAATATCTACTTCATTATTAATGATTTTTAGAAAAAACAATGCAGAGCGAACATTTAATGATGGTCATTCTGTATATCTTCATAACTGTTATAAAAGACTGTGGGTTGCTGCAAATATATTAGGCTATCGAAAGTTACAACTTATAGGTGTATCAATACCAATGCAGTTTGAACTTATTATTAATGGAGTTTTCTCAGAATTTATATCGGAATCATCTGTTATGCAATATGATGAATTTGAAGGAAAAATTACTGTTGAGTATCCAATTGAAAACAAAAAGAATAAAGTTGTCAATTTATTAGTATGTGATACATATGATATTCCTTTAGAAAAATTAGCAGCTAACTATTTGGAAAATACAACAGTAAAAATTTCATCGCAACAAAAGTATAGTGGTAACAGATATAACAATCCTCAATTAGTTAGTACAGTCCGAGAAGAAACGCAGAAAGTAATTAACGCCTATAAAGAGGTTAATCTTTTTATGACAACAAATCCTTTAAATACACAAAAAATAGTAGGGACTTCATTCTTAACATTAGATAGATCAAGTTTTGATAGAGTATCGGTTATACAGATGGATGAAAGAAAACTCTATAATGATTCGTTTATAATATACGAGAGATAGTTAGGTATTTTGTGCAATTTGTGACTTGTATTAGCATCATATCTTTAATAAGAACTGTTTGAAAAATAAAACGGCAAGCTAGAAATTACTAGCCTGCCGTTTTATTATAATATTAAGGTATTTAATTATGTAATGATAACAAATTGAAAATGCGGCTTAGATCAGTGTACATCCTATATTATGGTTAAATATAAATTTACTTACTTTTTTCAATGATTAGTTCTCCAGATCTAATTTCCCAGACCTGGTCAAAGTTCTTCAGTGCTTCATTCTGTCGGTGTAAAGTAATGATGACAGCACACGGTAAGTCTAGTACTTTTTTCAATTCTGCCTCGAACTGATGAGCATCCAAGGCTGAAAAAGGTTCATCCATAATAACTAATGGACTCTGGCGGTTTTTTTCTCGATTGAGGTACATGCGTTGTTGTTGACCACCTGACAGGGATTGAGGAGGTGTTGCTTCGAATTCCGCATCCTTAAACTCTGCGGGGAAAGTATTGAATAGCGTAACATTATTTTCATAACTAGAGATGAAGCTATGCTCTTGTTGCAAGATCAGGCCAAATCTCCCCCAAAGCTGATTTAGAGGAAGATCATTCAGCAAGATCTCGCCTTGGAAATCCTCATCCGTACCATTTAAAATATTGAGCAGGCTACTCTTACCTGATCCGTTCTCTCCTATGAGGGCAATCTTATCTCCTTTGTGAATGGTGGCAAAAGAAATCTTCAATGTTGATTCCCCAAGTTGTTTAGAAAGATTCTTCAATGTGATCGTTTCAAAGGAAGGCTGTGGTGACTGAATTGAAGATGGATGCTTAACAATAGTTTGAAAGCTTTTAATTACAGGTTTTACCGATTCCAACATTTGCAGATCGTAAAGGATTTCTTGAATTGGTTCTGAGAAGGCTGTAATATAACCAAAACTTGCAACCACCTCAGGGATACCAATTTGATGATGATATAGAGAGTAAGCTAGATAGGAAAAGAGAATAAGGCTAATGAATTCAAAAGAAATACCCGTCAAGAGAATACCTGTAATTTTAGTCAAACCATACCCAAGATACCTATCCTGCAAGTTTTTTAGAGAACTTCTTTGTTGCTCTATAAAATGAGGTAGAGTGAGTTTGTTAACTAGGTGATGTCCTCGGAATAGATCCTCCAAGGTCCGATAATAATCACCTTGCTTTTCAAGATAGGTTTGTCTACGCTTCGCAGTCAATTGTCCAACGATCTTTGGAATTTGAATACTGATGGCTGTTGAAATCAGTAGGATCAGTGCTACTATAGGATTGATCGTTCTGGTAATAATGATGGTATAAATGAAAATTCGTAGAATCTGCTTAAAAAAACTCATCAGTGGAGGTAGATAATCTTTTTCCAGTGAATCAAGATCATTAGATTGATAAGAAATGTATTCTGCGACTGTTTTCTGCTTGAAATCATGGTGGGCAAGTCCTAAAAGAGATTGAAACCAATCGTTCTTTAGATTTGTCGAAAAGAGAATGGCCTGTTTCCAGTCAAGTCGCATTTGGATGTAGTTGCAAGTCAAGTAACCTATAACTGCGATGCAATAACCTGACAAAGCTATTTGATAGTGGCCACGAATTAATTCTTGTGTAAAGTATGGAAGAAGAGCCGTACAAATATTGGACAGTCCACTAAAGAGAAAATTAAAGAAAAGATACCAGCGCAGAGGCTTAAGGTATTGAAGCATAGACGAAACTCCTTGCTAGTGCTGTTTTTTTTACATATTTCAGAGCAATTTCTGCTATTACCTGATTCAGATAAGGCAATTCCAGGACATTGGGTGCAATAATTGGCAATTGTACAAGTACTACAATTTTTGCTATCTTTTAAAGTATATGTTGGTAAAGTAGGTGAATAAATTTATTTCAAAGTCAAATACTTATCACGAAAAAAATCTAAGTGTTTTCTATTTGAAATAAAATTAGTTAGTTATGCTAGTTGAGATGTGTTTTTTCTAAAGTTATCATCCCATTCCTTCACTGCCTCAGGATTAAGAATAATATTAATTGTCTCTAGAATAGTTTGATGTATTTTTAAAGCATCCTCTTTGTCACCCCAAAGATAATCAAATATGGCTTTAAGTTCATGTAGATACAGTTTTTCAAAAGAAAAATAGGTTGGATAATTTTTGTTAAATAATAATGTCAGAAGTTTTCGGCTAGCGTTTCTTTCTTTTCGTTCTAAAAAAACAGATAGGCAGTTTAGGACGGTATCAATTTTAATACGATCTAGGTTATTTTTTAGCGACTGAGGAGTATCTTCGAGAATAGTATTAGTGAAGACTATAAGAGCATCCGATGTAAAATAAGGGACGAGATTACCAAGCAGACCGACATCAAGATTTGTCCAGTACTCTAATGAAATAAAGTAGTCAGTGAGTTGAAAAATGGTATCTTGAGGAACGGTTAATTGCTTTAGTTCGCAGATGATTACCTCTAAAACGCGAGCTATGATTTGGTAAAGGTATTGACCTTTCTGATCTGATAACTCATAGAGATATGATTTTAGTTCGGAAAGTATCTGAGTATCTTTGTTATTCAGTGCCTCTTCTAACTGCTCGGTTAGCTGGTAAAAATCTTTGTCTCGGAAATCTTTCCATTCAAAGAATTCATTAATTTCAACTAACATAAATCCTAGAAGTCGAAATAGAACATCATTAGAAAGGGTTGTATGACCATTTTCAAAATCTGAAATACTGGTGGCAGAACCAGCAATTTCTCCAAGTGCTTTTAAAGATAGTTTTCTTTGTTTGCGAATTGCCTTAAATTTTTCTCGATTAGTCATGTTCGGATTTCCGAAATTTCTCCTTTTCACATTTTTTATATTATACAATACTGATATTAAAAATGAAATTGTTGAACATGATTTTGATCAAGATTATGACGTCTTCAAAAATCTTGTCTGCGACAAAATATTTTACAAAATTTTGAACTTGAGATTTTATCAAATAAGGTCAACTATGAATTGAAGGTGGAATGAGATGGAAACTATTTTTAAGCATATTTCAAAAACTAAATTATTTTTTTATCTATTATTTTCGCTACTGTATTCCTTACAAGGCTTACTTACTTCATTTCTCATACAGGTAGCAGGAAAAATTGATGTAAATGACAATCGAATGATTCTAACATTTGGATTAAGTGGAGTGTTATTATTTGCATTTATCTACGCTTGTATGTATGTCAATAATCTCCTAGCACGAGCAATCATTGAAGAATTTAATGTGCTCATTTCTAAAAAAGCTATTGAGAAGTTCTATCAAAGAACATTGCAATACAGTCCATCAGAATTAAATTCCTTTTTAGCACAAGATATTCTAATGTTTTGGCAAGAGTATCTGGTCCCGCTCATTATTTATCCTATCTTTGGTCTATCTATTCTAGCATCTGTGTCCTATCTTTTGATACAACATATCCAACTAGGTCTGATGTTTACAGTTGGGGGATTCTTAATGATCATACCCCAGTTTGTCTTTCATAAGATGTTGAAGAAACGAGGGGAGGAATTAAGTAAAGCTAGAGAAAACAGTATGGCTTCTATCACGGATTTTACAAAAGGAATAGATACTATTCGTAGTAATCAAGCTAGCCAGCAGTTTTCGGCTCATGTGTTGGATGCTATCAAAAACACTGAAAGGAAGCAATACCATTATTTCACAAGTCATAATTTAGTCATGTTTTGGACAGGACCTCTCAAAGGTATAGGGCTAGTTATCCCTCTGATGGTAGGCTTATTTTTGATGAGAACAACCTCTTTAACTCTGACGACATTACTGGCCATGATGACGGCCTCGATGAATCTTATTTCTCCATTACAACAATTGCTAGAAGGCACTTCTAGTCTACAATCATCCACAGCTATTAGAGATAAGGTAGTTTCTATTTTACAGTTAAGTGATGGATTTACTGACGTAGAGGAAAAAAACGTTGAAGGAAGAAAATTATGTATTGATATTGATCATTTAAGTAAATCATTTGGAGAAAAAAAGCTATTTCAACAGTTATCTCTTAATATTCCTTTTGGAAAAAAGGTTTTACTGACGGGAGCAAGCGGTAGTGGAAAATCTACTCTGTTTAAACTTTTAAGCGACGAAGATACTGAATTTTCAGGAACTATTTCTTTTGAAAATGAGAATGGAATGTCTTTTGAGCCATCGTATGATTGTGTATCAGTCATTCATCAAAAGCCTTATATTTTTAACGGTAGTTTAAGAGATAATGTAACTCTCTTCCAAGATTTTTTAGACAGTAGTATAATAGATGTGTTACAGAAAGTTAATCTTCTTAAGGAAGTTGGCAATAATCTTGAACTACACCTTGATGGACAAAATCTATCAGGTGGTCAAATGATGAAATTGGAACTTGCCAGAGCTTTGCTTAGATTGAAGCCCATTCTACTTGTTGATGAGGTAACAGCTTCATTGGATGATACGAATGCCAAAGAGATTCGACAGCTTATTTACTCTCAAGATTGTACAATTATTGAAATTGCTCATAAATTCAATAAAGATAATTATGATGAGGTTATTAAGTTAGAAGATTATAGATTTCGTGATTAACACAGAGTTCAAATTGAAATACAATCCAATATATTGCATTTGATAATCAGTTGTATTGAAAATAAAATACAGATAGAATTCTGCAAGTGTCTGATACTATGCTATTTTAGACTAATTGAAAGCTACCTAATTTATATGAATTTAATAGCAAGTAACAGTGAATTTAAGATTCCATTTGCTATTGACTCTTTCGTAAAGAATGAAATTGATACAATATCACAAGAGAGAATGTTTAGAGCTATAGGTTCATATTTTTTGACATTAAAGACTCAGACTTTCTTTTCAGTAATCAGAGAAAATTTATATAGAATTGATGGAGATTATTGTAAGATTAGAGTTGAATCACCTCTTTTAAAAGAAGATAGATATGAAGAAATATCAAGAGAAATCATTGAATTTGGCGTTTAAGATGAAAGACTTTCTTAAATTTGTGGTATCTTATTGGTAGCTAAACAGTCAAATCGCACCATTTTGTTCAAAAATAACATAAAAAGAATGTTGATTTATCAGCATTCTTTTTCAGGTAAAATCAAATCTTGGAATTAGAAGAAAAATAGGCTTTGGATTGAAATAAATCATAAATAACTATACAAATTGTCTCTCCGTATAGGAATGATTTAGTGTTCTTCAGTTGAAACTATAATCCTAGGTATGAAATTAAAAAATTTTTTTAATTTGGTCATTAAAAATTTTTTCAAAAAAATTTTAATCCTATATGGAAGATCTTATAATGTGTATTAAAATCCTTAAAATATCACTATTTCCGCTATTTTAAAGGGCACTTTGTAAAGTGTCCTTTTTAAATTTTAGTAGAAAATTGAGCAATTTTTGGTAGAAAAAGCGACTTTTTTTGATTTTTCTTTTTTTTACTTTCATCAAAAAATGGCAGACTATTAGTATGGAAAGAAAAAAATTTATTGAGAGCAAGAGAGTTGTTAGCAAACAAGCCAAGCTAACAGCTCTTTTTTTGTGCCCTCAATAATCTTTTCAAATAAATAAAAAAAGAGGTTATATAATGCCTGTTGATAAAAACAAGAAAATCGAGAAGATTTTAAATACACCGACTTTGAATTTGCTACCTTCTGTTAATTTGAAAACAGATGACAAAGTAAGGGATCGAATCACTAATCGAACATCGATTCATTTAGGGCCTGGTACGATTCATATTGAAAATTTTGATGCTAACAAAGATTATTTCAAACTCCGAGTTTTGAAGATGTTAGATTTATTAATTTTGCTTGTAGGGAAGAAGAACCAATATAGACTAAGTGAAGAAGAGGCTGTTAATTGCTTGGTTGAATTTTCAATTAAACAGTATGCAGAACTGATGGGGAAAAATAATCTAAAAAGTACTTCAACGAAGAAAAATGTACGTCGTATCATTGAAGAGGCATTAAGTTTGCTAAACGATCTTTCTATTAGTACCGCAGAAAAGAGAAAATCGGAAATCAAAGAATTCAAAGATATGAAACTGATTGAGGAATTCAAATGCAAAAAAGGAGTTTATACAGTTCAATTGACTGAAAAATTCGTTAGATATTTAATTACTTCTTATGTGACAAATTTCCCTCTCAGACTTTTTAAAATTGATGAACGTAGTAAAAATGTTTATTCTATCGCAAAGAAACTAGTCTATCATCAAAGTCTCAATAATAATAGAAAGAAAAAAATTCATGAAGTCATATCAGTTGAAGCTCTGTTAAATGTATGTCCTAAAATTCCAGCAATAGAAGAAGTTAGATTGAAAAAAGGTGGTTGGCGTTCAAGAATTGAGGAGAGCTTAACTAATTCACTTGATAAACTAGCCGATGATAAAATCCTAGTTTGTTGGGAATACTGTAATCCAAATTGTGAACCTTTATCAAAAAAACAGATAAAGATGGATTCTTTTTTTGATTTTCAAAAATATAGGGTTCATTTTAAGGTTTCAGGGATTTAAATTCACTGATTTATTGATTTGCTTTGATTAAATCAGGATTTATGTATGGGGTATGTTGAATTAAAAATTGGGGTATTTTGAATTAGAATTTGGGGTATGTTGATTTTGTAAAAAATTTTTTCACCCTTGGTATAACTGATATTTTAGCATCTCTGATTTTCAATACTAATAATATTAATAAGCAGCATACGCCTTCAATTTTCGTATTGAAGGCAATGCTATAATTTTGCCTGTAAAGAAAAAAATCCGGATTTTATTTTTTTACTGGCAATGAAAAAAGGAGTACAAATATGTTTGAAGAAGAAAAATCTTATTTGAAAGTATACATTGACCAAATCTCTGAACCATGTCGTAAAGGTGGTAAGGGAGCATATATTTGCCCTCTTTGCCACAGTGGTGAAGGAAGAAACAGAACTGGTGCTTTTCACATTTACGATGAAACGCAATGGAAATGTTTCTCTTGCGATAGAGGTGGAGATATCTTTGATCTTATCGGCTATGTAGAAGGACTTGATAAATTTAAGGATCAATTGAAGCGTGTCAGAGAGTTGTTTAATCTATCAACTGAATGTGATGGATTCAATTACCAGAAGAGTGAATATTTGAATTACAATGCTGTTTTTCCTTTAAAGGGAGAAGAGAAAAAAGATAATTATTCAAGTTTTTATAATGAGGCAATAAAGCATCTTTGTGAAACTGACTATTTTCTTAAACGAGGGTTGAGTTTTTCAACAGTCCAACGGTTTAAAGTTGGTTACGTAAAAAAATGGAAGCATCCCCATGTGACTAATCCTAATGTTCCTGAAACACCTCGGTTAATTATTCCTTTAAGTGAAAGTTGTTATTTTGCTCGTGATACAAGAGATATTGTACCCGAACCTCAATTGAACTATATGAAACAGAAAGTGGGAGGGAGCGATCTTTTTAATAAAAGCGAACTCTTCAAAAAATCTACGGATCCAATTTTTATTGTAGAAGGCGAAATAGATGCCATGAGCATCGTTGAAGTTGGTGGAAAGGCAGTAGGACTTGGTAGTATTGGAAATATAAATAAATTAATTAATCTTGTTTCTGATCTAAAAATTGATCGTACATTCATTCTCTCATTGGACCAAGACGAAAAGGGGAGAGAGGCTGAACTAAAATTAGCAGAGCAATTTAGAAGTAAGAAAATAAAATTTATTTCTTTCAAATTAACTATTGATGACGTAAAAGATCCTAACGAAATGTTAGTGAAAAATAAAGGAGTATTTAACAAAATGGTAGAAAATGCAATCAATCAAACCAAAAGTGAAAAAGAGCGGTATCTTGAAAATTCAACAGCTATTCATCTTCCGAAGTTTTTTAATGATATTAAGAATGGTTCTAATAATTCATGTATTAAAACAAATTTTGAAGGTTTAGATGACCTATTAGAAGGTGGTCTTTACGAAGGCTTATATTGTGTTGGTGCAATTTCCTCTCTTGGTAAGACAACATTTGTAACTCAGATTGCTGATCAAATTGCAGCACAGGGAACTGATGTTTTGATTTTTAGTATTGAAATGTCTAGATGGGAAATAATTAGTAAAAGTATTAGTCGTCACACAGTTATCGAATCTATTGCCTCTAATAGTGATGTCAGAAATGCAAAAACAACACGAGGAATTACTGAGGGGAGTAGATATTCAGGTTACAGCAACCCAGAGATTGATTTGATTAAAAAAGCTGGAGAAAATTACTCGCAATACTGCAAAAATATTTACATTGTAGAAGGTACTGGACCTATTGGTGTGAATTGTATTCGAAATACTGTAAAAGACCATATCAAATATACTGGAAAAGTACCCGTTGTTATTATTGATTATTTACAGATTCTATACCCAGTGAATGAACGATTTACTGAAAAACAAAACACAGACAGATCGGTAATAGAATTGAAAAGGATTAGTCGAGACTTTAAAACTCCATTAATCGTGATCTCTTCTTTCAATAGAGAAAACTACAAATCTATTGTCAGTATGCAGTCCTTCAAGGAGAGCGGTGCAATCGAGTATTCTAGCGATGTTTTGATTGGACTTCAACTTAAGGGGACTGGTCGAGATAGCTTTGACGTTAATGAAGCGAAATCAAGAAATCCTAGAGAAATTGAGTTAGTAGTTTTAAAAAATCGTAATGGAAGAACCGGCATTAAAATGGAATTTGACTATTATGCGATGTACAATTATTTTAAAGAAAAGTAGTTTATGGCTATTGGTTAATGATTTAATTTGTTGAACTATTCTAAGCCTTATCAAAAGATGGAAATCTCTGTAATTAAGAATTAGAAGGAAGAGATAATGCTAACAATAAATCATACAGAATTAATGAAATTAGGTTTTCCTGAACATACGGCACGGGATATTATAAGACAAGCAAAGTTAATTGCTGTTCGACAATTTGAAGAATCTAGAGCTTTATCGAATAATGTGGTAGAATTAAGTAAATCACCATTTGATAATTCTCGTCTTAATTTAGCTCCTACGTATATTGTAGAAGAATTACTCGGCTTTAAGTTGCTTTCTGAAAGAAAGGAACAAAATGAGTAAAAAATATAAATGCGTAAGTCGAAATAAGAAAGGAAAAATTTACTATGAGGTTGAATTCAGTGTAGATCCGTCTACGGGTGACCGAAAGAGGTTTAGGGTTAAATCTTATAAAGATCAATTTGGAATTGATTTTAAAACAGAAAAGCAAGCCTTTGACGAAGTCTGTAGGATAAGAACTGAATACAATGCTAAAATAGCTAGTGCCAGTGCAAATAGGCCACAATTAGATATTCCATTTTCAAAATTTATGGAAGATGTTTATTTGCCTTATTATAAGAAAACTGTTCAGCCCGTAACCTATCAAACTGCTTATCCTCAGTATAAGACTTTTATTGAAGTTTTTGCTGACAAAAAATTGTCTGAAATCAATGTTAGGGAATGTGAAGATTTTAGATTATCTTTAGTGGAAGACTACTCTCCAAACTACGCAAAAGGACTTTGGTGTAAACTGAAGAAGTGCTTAAATTATGCAGAACGCTTGGAATACATCGAAAATAATCCTTGTCGAAAGTTAGACAATCCTAAAGGAGAAAAACCGAAAACTGAATTTTGGACTGTAGAGGAACTTGATAAGGTATTAAAAACTTTTGATCAGACAGTTTATGAAGAGAGGCAGTTTTATACGGCTATCTGGCTTTATTTTATGACGGGGATGCGAGTCTCTGAGGGTCTTAGTTTAAAGTGGTCTGATATAGATCTTAAAAATAAGGTTATTCATATTCAGTCTACCCTCGAATATCAAGGGAATGGGAAATACGTTCGAAAAGAGCAGACAAAAACAAGGGCAGGAATGCGTTTCTTAGAAATAGATGACGAAACTGTTAAAGTGTTGCAAAATTGGAGAACTGTACAAGTGTATAATAGAGAAGATAATTTTGTATTAGCACGGTTTAACACTCCCATGAACAAATCTACCTTAAGTAGAATGTTAAAAAGGCATGCACTAGTGGCTAAGGTTCCGGTTATTACTGGGAAAGGTCTACGTCATAGTCATGATTCATTTATGATAAACGTTCTAAAAAAAGATGTTTTGTATGTCTCGGCTCGTTCAGGAAGAACGGACAAAGCTACAACACTAAACACCTATTCTCATTTCTATGATAGACAGATTGTTACTGGCGGTGCTGAAATAACAGAGGTGTTAGGAGAGCTCGGACTAACTGCAAGTCCCGCCACAATCCCGCCAAGTAAAGAAACCAAGTAAAAAATAGCTGTGTGAGAACAACTAAAGCAACGACGCTTCAGTTACTCTTAAATAATAGAGTTTCCAATCAAAATGAAAACCGAGGTTTAGGCCTCGGTTTTTTTTGTACAAGTATAAGCACTAGTTTCAAGTTAAACTTAGAATTGTGATCAAATAATATAAAAACGATAGATATAATCATCTTTTTTTGTTTTGGCTCTATTGCCGTATTATAATTTAATAATCCTCCAATATAATTAGAAGACTAGTAGAATTTAGTTTTATTTGGCAAATAATATTTTTGAGAATCAATTCACAATTTTTATCATATTATGATATAATTTGGTCATAACGAAAAGTCTTAGGAGTTAATTTGATGAATAAAGTTAAAATAGTTAGTAACCCATACGAAAAGAAGGTTATCTTTGAACGTTGGAGTGATCAATTCAATTCTTGGGTAACGATTGATCAAGATACCAATGCAAACAGTAAACTGATTAGTAACGAATTTCAGTCTGGTTTTTTTCCGTTTAAAGTGTATGAAATTGTAAATCAAATTATTGCTGAATATTCGGTGCCTGATGAAAAACTTCTTATTAGTTTTTCGGGAAGTGATGATGAATTCCAAGAATTGGAGAATCTACTGTTTGATACTAAGTTTGAGAATATCGAACTAGAAAAGACAGAAAATTACTTGGAAAATGCTCGTGATGTCTTGCCTGAAATTAATAATATTTTTAAAAAATTAGATCCACTCATCACAAAGAACATTGAGGATGAGTGTGGAGAGATTCAACAGCAGCTCAAACGGTTCTCTGACGCTTCAAACGATATTGTTCCAATTTGTGTTTTAGGGACTTATAGTGCTGGTAAATCAACATTTATTAATTCTTTAATTGGTTGTGAGTTACTCCCTAGTGCTGAAACTCCTGTAACAGCAAAAGTTTATAAATTATCCTCCACTAATCAAAAAGATAGAGCTAGTGTTCGATTTACGTTTAAGGGTGAAGAAGTCAGAATTCAGGTTCGTGCTGATAAGTTAGTATTTGATGGTTTAGAAGTTGAAGATGAACTAATTGATTCTATTAACCTTGCTATCCATGAGGAAAAGGTATCTTCAATCATTGAAAAAGCCCATATCATATTGGAAGAATTAAATGATTATTCCGATAGTGAAATTGGAGACTTAATTGAAATTGAAATTCCTTTTGGCAGAAGTACTCTTGATGAGGTTAATTATCAAATAGCCATTTTTGATACTCCTGGGTCCAACTCTTCTACAAACCTCCAACATTCTGATGTACTGGATAAGTCTATGAAAGGAATGTCTAATGGACTACCAATCTTTGTAACAGATAGTAGTTCGATGGACAGTACTGATAATGACAATCTAAAAGATAAATTAAAGAAGGTTTCTGGGTTAGATAGCCGTTTCACTATGATTGTGGTGAACAAGGCAGAAAGTGCTGATATTAATTTAAGAAAATTTCAAAAAGAATCATTTAGAAATAAGATTATGAATCAGTCTATTCCGAGAGAGCTATATGCTCAAGGTATTTTCTATGTTTCTTCTATCCTTGGCTTGGGATCAAAATTAAATGGAGAGCTACAAGGGGAATTCTATTCGGAATTATATGATACATATAAAGCAAAATACTCTGATGCTAGTAATGATTATTATAAGAGATTATTCGATTTCAATATTGTGCCTCCTCAGATGAAACAGTCCATGATAAAATCAGCTGAAGTGAATCAAAATCGCATTTATGCGAACAGTGGACTGTTGACCATAGAAGATGCGATTAAGAATTTTGTTATTAAATATTCACATTATGATAAGTGTCAACAAGCCAGAGAGACTTTAAATCGATTGATTGTTATTACAGATAAAGAAATTGATGAGAAAAATGTTGATCTGAGCGGTAGAAAACTGGAGTTACAAAACAAACTAGATGATAAAAAAGCCAGCACCTTAGCTACTATTGATGAAAGAATTTCAAAAGAAAGAGGAGGACATACAACTAGGTACCCTGAAGAAATGGCAAGTTTTATTAAAAGCTTGACCCAGTCATTGAAAAAAGAAAACGTTGAATCCCTATACTCAAACTATTATGAAAAGTATTCTCAGGAGTATCCTGAAATAGTAGTAGAAGCTAGTCATGACGGAACTAATTTACTACGTAAATTAAAGGGACAATTTAATGAAGCGGTTCAACAGTTTAAATCATCTGAGGAAAGACGGAGAAAGATTGAGGAGAAAGCTTCTGTAGAAATTCTGGATGACGTTAAAAAACAATTTAGTGATCGGTTGATTAAAGCGAAAGAAAGTTTTAATCAATTTTCTAAAGAGTTTTGGCTAAATGCTACTAGTGATGTTCGCACAGAATTGGAAAAAGTAATTGCTGGAGATTTGGAACTCGAACCAGAGAAAATAAAAGAAATTTCAGATATGATTATTTCTTATGAAGATATTAATTTTGAAAGATTTGATTTAGGAAAATTTAATCGTGATGAACTAAGTTATATATTTAGAATAGGTGATTTTAAACTGAAGTCAAATAAAATTAATATTTCTGGTTTAACAAATACATATAATAAAGAATTTAAAGCGAAATTGACAGAATTTAGCGATACCATTCGTTCGGAACACGAATTAAAATTTTATAACTGGACACAGGATTTAGGTAGCCTAATTAAAAGTAATATTATTGAATTTAGTCCAGAATTAAAAGAACTGGACCGGAAAATTGAAAAGATAAGCAGAGAGATTTATAGTTTGGAGATTCAGCAAAAGCAAATCACAGCCTACGTCACTCAAATCAAACGGATGATATCTTGGAAATAAGTGAAGTGCTAATTTGAGGGAAAAGTTATGGGGATAAAAAATTTAATTAACAAAGCGGGAGCAAAAGCTGCGGACAAGGTGGCTAAATTGTCTGCTCTAAGTCCTGAACAATTAGAAGCAGTTGAAAAGCAAAAGGAAAAGTATCTTGCTGATCAACCAAATGTTAGCGATGAAGAATTAACCAATAGATTGTTGGCTTCTTGTGGTGTAGAAGTATTTAACTCTTACCTAGATCAAATAAAAGAGCTCTATGTACCGCTAGAAAGTACTACTGAATACGAAGATGAATTTCATCCTTCCTATAACATTCGTTACCTCAATATTACGAAGTGGGTGACGGATAAGAAAGAAAACTCTCTTGAGAAATTGGTCAATGTCTACGAAGTCCTTTCTAATGAGCGCTGTAATATTGCCTTGGTATTCCATCGTACAAGTACCAATACCAAAGTCTATCTTGCAGTCGTAAATACTGAAAATGCTAATGATAATGTCAATGTTGAAAATTATAGAAGACGTCTACTTGAAGCCATAAAAGGAAATTTCCCCGGGTCAACAGTCAGTGAGGAAGTTGGACGAGGTCGTATTCCTTGTTTGAATCATCAAAAACCTTACTCTGTGGCTACAGTTTCCAACCTTCCGACAACTAAGTCAGAGAAGTTTATCAGCCAAACGATCGAGAAACTAATCGACGGGATTGTTCCAGAAAATCCTAGTCAAGACTATACTTTGATCCTTTTGGCTAATCCTATTCAAAACATAGAAAATCACAAACTTCGTTTATCTGAATTGTATTCAGCTCTAGCTCCTTTTAAAAAATGGCAGACCAACTATACCTTTACAGAATCAGATGCGACAACCTCTATGGCGACCTTTGGCGTCAATATCGGCGCTAGCGCAGGCATCCAACAAGGTCAAAACCAGGCAACAAATCAGAATACCGGACAAACAGAAACTACGGGTGATTCCACTACCGATTCAACTGGAGAATCAGATGGAACCAATACGAGTCATACTAGTGGAATAAATAAAGGAAAATCACAAACTAATTCAAAAGCGGTCAATGGAGGTTTGACTACCCCAATTGCTAGTGTTGGAGGTAATATAAACAAGAGCGATTCCATAATAAGTGGAACTTCCGTCTCAGATTCAGTTGGCAAAACTATCACCAAGACAGTTGGAAAAGCACTGACCAAAACAGCTAGCAAGGCCATTTCTGAAACCTTGGGTAAAACGGTAGGGGCAACTAAAGGGATTAATTTAGGTACCAACATTGGAGCAAATTTTGCGCGTGCTTCTAACGTTACTGCCTCAGTTGGTAAGAATGAAGGAATTACTCAGTTCTTTATGAACCACAGTATCCAGCATGCTTTAACGGTTCTAGATGAACAAATGAAACGCTTTGAAAAAGGGACTGCATTAGGAATGTGGGATTTTGCAGCCTATGTCCTTAGTGAAGATCAGAACATTGCTAACAATGTGGCCCATACCTATCTCGCATTGACACAAGGCGAGGAGTCCTATATGAGTAAATCCTCCGTGAATCTTTGGCGGGGAGATATGGGGGAAAAAAGTGGAGATACAGAAGAAATTGTAACCTACATTAGGGATCTGCGTCACCCAATTTTTGGACTCAACCCTAATCTATTAGAAAAAGATGCAACATTTTATGTATATCCCTCAGTCATCACGCCGACCGTTCCTTTATCTGGCCAAGAGTTAGCCTATTCTTTGAACTTTCCTCAGAAATCTATTCCAGGTTTACCGATACTTGAATGCACAGAATTCGGTAGAAATATTGTTTCCTATGATTTGGAAGAAAATAAGGAACAAAAAATTCGATTAGGCAATATCTTCCATATGAATCGTGAGGAAACAGTTCCAGTTGAGTTGACTCAAGACTCCTTAAGTTCTCATGTATTTATAACAGGAAGTACAGGATCCGGTAAAAGTAACACAATTTATCAACTCTTAGCTGAAGCTAAAGAAAATCAGATTAAGTTTCTTGTTGTAGAGCCGGCTAAAGGAGAATACAAACATATCTTTGGGAAGGATGAAGATGTTGCTGTATATGGAACAAATCCACAATTAACCCCTTTGTTAAAATTGAATCCGTTTAGTTTTACAAAGGAAACGCATATCCTCGAACATTTAGATCGCCTAATTGAAATTTTCAATGTTTGTTGGCCTATGTATGCTGCAATGCCTGCCGTGTTAAAAAAGGCTGTTGAAAAATCTTACATAGACTGTGGTTGGGACTTAATGAAATCCGTAAATGAATTTGGTGCCATCTATCCGACATTTGCAGATGTTGCCGAAAACATTAAAGAGATTATTGATTCTAGTGAGTACGATAATGAAAATAAAGGAGCTTATAAGGGTTCTTTACTTACGCGCATTGAATCACTTACGAATGGAATAAATGGTTTGATTTTCTCGCAAGAGGAATTATCAAATCAGCAATTGTTCGATTCAAATGTCATCGTTGATCTCAGTCGGGTTGGCTCTAGTGAAACAAAATCATTGATCATGGGGATTCTTGTTTTGAAACTACAAGAATATAGAATGTCTCACGCAGATATGAATTCAAGCTTGCGCCACTTAACTGTGTTAGAAGAAGCGCATAATTTGCTAAAAAGAACTTCTACAGAGCAAGTTTCGGAATCTAGCAATCTTATCGGAAAAAGTGTTGAAATGCTAGCAAACTCGATTGCTGAAATGCGGACCTATGGAGAAGGATTTATCATTGCTGACCAAGCGCCTGGTCTATTAGATTTATCCGTCATACGAAATACCAATACAAAGATTATCATGCGACTTCCTGATTGGTCAGATAGAGAATTGGTCGGTAAATCTGCTAATCTAAACGATGATCAAATCCTTGAATTGGCAAGATTACCAAAAGGAGTAGCGGCTGTTTATCAAAATGAATGGATTCAGCCAGTCTTGTGTAAGGTTGATAAGTTTGACGATGGAGGCGAGGTTTACCAGTATAGACCAGAATATGAAATAGAGTTAAATTCATCTGCTGATCTTTACTTGACGATTAGTAAATATTTAACTGGAAATGGAACAATTGAACAGATGAACTTAGAAAAGTTGGAACAGGATTTATTCCAGGCATCTATAAGTGGGAAAACCATCTATCAGGTGTTGAAACTACTTCGTCAGCAAGTTTATGAAGTAGACATGGTAAGAATCGCCCCAATCATCTCAAACTTTTATCCAAGTCTTTTAAATAAGGCACGGGACGCAGAAATGAAGAATAGTGATAAAAAGTCTATTACATCAGATATAGTGAATGAGTTCAATAAAGTAGTAGAAGGACCGGTAACACAACAAGTAAGATTAAATATCATACAAGCCATTTTGACTCAGTTATACGTAAATGAATTAAAAAATAATGCAAGTCTCGAGGAATGGAGACAACAAGGAGGTTTATTGTGAGTATCGATAAAATGAGTCTTTCAGATTTGAAAGAAACAGTTCCTAAAAAGGATATTAGCTCATCTTCCTTCAATCCTAAACAAAGATTAGAAGTGAACAATGAAGCAAGTGCAAAATTAAACGATATTTCGCATTATGAAAAAACTCCACTAGGGCGAAGTGATAAGCAGGAGTTGATATCTGAGACGGGTTGGTCGAAAAATATTGTTGATAACATGAGATGGAAAGAGGAGGCAAGCGTTTATAAAGATTCCAATTTAGTTGAAAAGGATGTAAATGGCAGACCTTGTTTCCAGAGAACAGATATCGATTACAATGCAAAGGATGATTTAGGAAAAACGAACAAGGAGCGGATGCTTGATGGTAAGGCTCCTCTAGCAGATGGTAAACCAGTCGAATTACATCATATCGGTCAAAGACAGGACTCTCCATTGGCAGAATTAACTTTCAATGAACATAAGAGTAACTTTAGTAGTCTTCATGAAGTTCCACCTCAATTATCTCAAATTGATAGAGGAGAATTCAGAAAAGAAAAAGCAGAATATTGGAGAATGAGAGGAGAAGAACTATAATGAAAAATGTTACCAATGAATTGAAAAAAGTTTCAGACTTAGTTTTTACAAAAGGCGCAAATAATCAACAGATAGTGGAAGCACAAAATAAGTTATCACTAGAATTTCCAACTGACTTCATTGAATATTTAAAAGAGTTTGGGCTTATCACTTTTTATGGAGTTGAATGGCAGGGCTTAAATGGTCCAGATTATTTAAATGTTGTAACATCAACCCTTGAGGCTCGTGAAACCTATCCTGATTTTCCAGTAAATATGTTTATTCTTGAAAATTTAGGGTTTGACGGCCTTCTAATCTTAGTTGATACAAAAGGTTCTGTTTACGAATGGCAATATGGAAGCTGTAAAAAAATCTATCCAAGTATAGTAGAGTATCTTGAGGAATGTTTAGAAAGAGAGAAATAGTGAGGATTTTTATCTAAACTAGTTTTCACATACAGCAAATTGTTAAGATCGAAGATATTTGTTTAGCTATTATATCTCATCATAAACTTGCTATTTTATGTTAACTTGTCTTCTATTTTTTAAAAAATATTTTTAATAAGTTAAAAGGAGATTATTTATGAAATATTTAAAACGTTTGGTGTTTATTGCTTTGTTTGCTTTTAGCGCTTTCTTTCTAGCCTCTTGTGGTGGGGTTGGGTCTAGCGATAACGGTGTCTATGTATTTGAACCTACATCAGAAGAAATCCTAGAAATGGTGGAAAAAGAAACTGGGACTAATAGTGCAGCCAACCTTTTCGTTGATCAGTTAAAAATTAAATTGGTACTAGAAATTAAGGATAACACTGGAACAATTTCTGCCTCAGTTAGTATCTTTGGCAATGACCAAGAAAAAACAGTAGATTTAAAAGTAGATCAAAAGAATAAAATTATATGGTCAGAAGAGGATCCTGAGAAAAAGATAACATATAAGATCGAAGGGGATGTTTTAACGCTTGAAAATCCAAACCTTGATATTGGAGATGAAAATATGGCAACATTCCTCAAATCTGTAAAATTCAAACGATCAAGTTCCCATACATCTAAGGGAGGTACATCTAAGGATTCTAAATCTAAGAGTTCTACATCTCAGAGTTTTATAGCTAACGACAATGGAAAATACGTTTATAATGCAGATAAGGAGAAAATAGAAAGTATCCTAAAAGAACAAGGAGCTACTGATGACGAACTGAATCAATTTTCCGATCAACTCACACTGAGAATGACGATCGAAATTAAAGATACAAAAGCTAAGATGATTATCGAAATGAAAGCTCTTGAAGAAAGTAAAGAGAAAAAAATTGACCTGAAAGCTGATCAAAAGACTAAAACTCTTGAATCAGCAGAAGGTGGAATAGATAAAGTCAAGTATAAGATTAATGGTGACGTTTTGACGTTGGATTTGAGTAAATTTGAGTCAGATGATAGTGAAACATTTGCTTTATTCAAAGATGCAAAATTCAAACGTCAAAAATAACATATAAAAAGTAGATAGTATAGGGCTATCTGCTTTTTGCGTATCCAGAAAATAGGTATTGAACCGGTCAAAAGCCTGATTTTTATTGTATTTATCAAATTTATACCTTTTTTTTCGGATAGTGTTGCCTCCACCGAATATTCTTCTACTATTACTATCTAAGTCCTTACTAATCTATTATGTTGTTAGACTTCTATTTTTTTGATATAATAACTACTATCAACAAAATAGGAGATTTCTGATGAAAAACTTTAAACGTATTCTTTTGGCTGTAGTAGCTGTTTTTGCAGCAGTCCTCTTGGTGGCATGTGGTGCCAAAAGTGATAACGGGACTTATGTCTACAAACCATCAAAAACTGAAGTGAAGGAAATCCTTGAAGAACAAGGTGCTCCAAGTTCAAGTGTAGATGCATTGATCGACAATGTTAAATTGGAAGTTTCAGTGACCATTAAAGATAAAACAGGTAGCCTTAAAATTAAAGGTGAAATGATGGGACAAAAGACTGACCAATCATTTGATATGAAAGTTGACCAACAAAAGAAAACTCTTCAATCTAAAACAGGTGAAGGTGAAAAGGTTAAATACAAAGTTTCAGGCGATGTGTTCACTTTTGATTTATCTGGTGAGAAGAGTTCAGGTCATGAAGCCGCTTTGGAAATGTTCAAAAACGCTAAATTCAAACGTACAAAATAATACAAGAGAAGGGCAGAGGGGATCTGCTCTTTTTCTTCTTTAAAACATCTTGAATCGGTATTAAAATAGTGGTAAAATCTGATTATAAAATACATTAGGAGATTGATTATGAAAAATATTAAACGTATTCTTTTAGCTTTCGTTGCAGTTTTTGCAGCAGTCTTCTTGGTGGCTTGTGGTGCCAAAAGTGATAATGGGACTTATGTCTACAAACCATCAAAAACAGAACTCAAGAAAATTCTTGAGGAGCAGGGCTTATCAGGTAGTCAATTAGAGTCTATTGGGGATGTTATTAATTTTGAAGTTTCTATTAAGATCAAAGATTCTAAAGGAACCCTCAGCATCGCGGGTGAAGTCGCTGGTCAAAAGAATGAGCGATCTTATGATGTCAAAATCAATCAAAAAGAGAAAACAATCTCGTCAAATGATGGTAGAGGAGAAAAGATTACATACAAGGTCGATGGTGACTATTTGACATTTGATCTTTCTAAGTTAAGTAATAGCAACCAAGGGGATCTTATGATTCTTAAAAACGCTAAACTCAAACGCACGAAATAATGCAAGTGAAGAGCGGGGAAACCTGCTCTTTTCTTTTTTTAAAATATCTTGAATTAGTATTAAAATAATGGTAAAATCTGATTATAAAATACATTAGGAGATTGATTATGAAAAATGTTAAACGCCTTATGTTAGGTATTGTTGCTATTTTTGCAGTTGTTCTGTTAGTAGCTTGTGGTGCTAAAAGTGATAATGGGACCTACAAAATGGAGACGAATATAGATCAGTTAATGGGGCAAGATTCAGAATCTGAAGTGTTGAAAGATGCGAAAGTTACCATTGAATTGACTATTAAAGATTCAAAAGGGGAATTAAAAATTATTCAGAAGATGGCTGGTAATGAAGTACCATTAAAATTGGATTTAAAAGTTGATCAAAAGGAAAAATCATTAAAACGTTCTTATGGTGATATGGAGTTGAAATACAACATCAAAGGTGATGAATTGACATTTGATTTATCTAAATTAAGTTCTAGTGACCAAGCGAATCTTGTTATTCTTAAAAATGCTAAACTCAAACGCACGAAATAAAGCGACTGAGAGGCTGGGACAAAAGTCTTAGCCTCTCAATTATTTTTGAATTGTCGAGCAAGACGCAGTGGTTGAGTGGGCTCTACTACGCTGGTTCCATCAGCTTTTACAGCCCTACTCAACTGTGCGGAGGTGGGACGACGAAATCGAATTCTAACGAATTACCGATTTCTGTCCCACTCTCTTTTGCTTTACATTTATGACTGGTTTGATATAATAAATGAGACTACAGATGGGATTGGGGCAGGAATGATTTTCTTTGAAAATGATTTCGTCTCGCTCCCTCTTTTCTGTGTGATCAAGGTTATTATTTATGGAAAAGGAGAATCATCTATGCTTTATATTTGGTCTTACTTGAAAAAGTATCCCAAGTGGCTAGCTCTGAATCTATTTTCAGCGGTCCTGTTTGTTATTGTCAATTTGGGCTTGCCAACGATTCTAGCTCGCATGATTGATGAGGGGATTAACCCGCGTGATGTGGATCGGCTGTATTTCTGGGGCTGGGTCATGTTTGCGATCATTTTGCTTGGGATTGTGGGACGGATTATCTTGTCTTACGCGGTTGGTCAGCTAACGACCACCATGGTCCGCGATATGCGCAATGACCTCTATGCCAAGTTACAGGAGTACTCGCATCACGAGTATGAGCAAATTGGGGTATCGTCATTGGTCACTCGCTTGACTTCAGATGCCTTTGTTTTGATGCAGTTTGCGGATTCTATGTTGAAGATGGGGGTCATCACACCCTTGATGATGGTTTCCAGTGTTCTCTTGATTCTGACGACCAGTCCTTCTCTAGCGTGGATTGTAGCAGTATCTGTACCATTTCTTGCTGTCGTCGTTTGGTATGTAGCAGTTAAGACACGTCCTCTTTCTGAGAAGCAACAAAAGACCCTCGACCATCTTAATCAATTTGCCCGTGAAAATTTGACAGGACTTCGTGTGATTCGTGCCTTTGCCCGTGAAGAATTCCAAGAGGATAAATTTGCGGCTGAAAATGAAGTCTACGCGGAAAACTCGAATAAATTGTTCAAACTTACTGGTTTGACAGAACCCCTATTTGTGCAGATCATCATTGCTATGATTGTGGCGATTGTCTGGTTTGCTTTGGATCCTCTTCATGACGGTAGTTTGAAAATTGGGGATCTGGTTGCCTTTATTGAGTATAGCTTCCACGCGCTCTTATCTTTCCTCTTTTTAGCCAATCTCTTTACCATGTATCCTCGGACTGCGGTTTCTAGCCGGCGTCTCAAGGAAATCATGGATATGCCCATTTCGATTGATCCAAATGAGAATGGTGTAACAGAGACAGCATCTCGTGGCTATTTGGAATTTGACAATGTCACCTTTGCTTATCCAGGTGAGACGGAGAGTCCAGTTCTCCATAATATTTCCTTTCAAGCCAAACCTGGCGAAACCATTGCCTTTATTGGCTCAACCGGTTCTGGAAAATCTTCACTTGTGCAGTTGATTCCTCGATTCTATGATGTCACCCTAGGGAAGATTTTGGTCGATGGTGTGGATGTCCGTGACTACAATCTGAAAGCCCTTCGCCAAAAGATTGGTTTTATTCCACAAAAGGCCTTGCTCTTTACGGGAACCATTGCTGAGAACCTTCGTTATGGGAAAGAAGATGCCTCTGTACAAGAGCTAGAACAAGCGGCTGAAATTTCCCAAGCCAAGGAATTTATCGACAGCCGTGAGGAACGCTTTGATACGCATTTGGCAGAAGGTGGTAGCAACCTTTCAGGTGGTCAAAAACAACGCTTGTCTATCGCTCGTGCCGTTGTCAAAGATCCGGATATCTTTATTTTCGATGATTCCTTCTCTGCTTTGGACTACAAGACGGATGCCACTTTGCGGAAGCGTCTCAAAGAAGTTACAGGAGATGCGACCGTTTTGATCGTAGCGCAACGTGTGGGAACCATTATGGATGCGGATCAAATAATTGTCTTGGACCAAGGGGAAATTGTCGGTCGAGGAACCCACGATGAATTGATGGAAAGCAATGAGATCTATCGTGAAATTGCTAATTCGCAGCTCGATA
Organism: Streptococcus caecimuris; assembly: GCF_943193075.1. Taxonomy (NCBI): domain Bacteria; kingdom Bacillati; phylum Bacillota; class Bacilli; order Lactobacillales; family Streptococcaceae; genus Streptococcus; species Streptococcus caecimuris. The sequence continues at coordinate 28,165 of NZ_CALPCT010000006.1, forward strand.
GTCCATCATTGACAGAGGAATAGAAAGGAGAAGCAGATGAAACAAGAACAAAACAGTTTTAGTAGACTATGGACTTACTTGAGAGCCTATCGCTTGGAAGTTTGCTTGTCCATTTTCTTAAAAATCCTGAGTGTCGTCATGAGTGTTGTCGAACCCTTTGTTTTGGGGCTTGCGATTACTGAGTTGACAAAAAATCTCATGGATATGGCAAAAGGCCTTGCGGGAGCTGGTCTTAACACCTCCTATATCGCGATCATTATGACGCTCTATCTATTCCGTGGGGTCCTCTATGAGTTGGGATCTTATTATTCCAACTATTTCATGACTAATGCTGTTCAAAAGACCGTTCAGGACATGCGAAATGATTTGTCCCATAAAATCAATCACATTCCCGTTTCTTTTTTTGACCGGCATCAGTTCGGAGATTTGCTCGGACGTTTTACTAGCGATGTCGAAACTGTCTCGAATGCCTTGCAACAGTCCTTCTTACAAATCGTTAATGCTATCTTTACCTTGCTCTTTGTCATCAGCATGGTCTTGTACTTAAACATGCAGCTGGGGCTAGTGGTCATTTTGTCCATTCCGATCACTTATTTCAGTGCTCGATTTATCATGAAAAAATCGCAGCCTTACTTTAAAGAGCAGGCAGATGTTTTGGGAGCAATGAACGGCTTTGTGCAAGAAAATTTAACAGGCTTTAATGTCCTTAAGCTCTACGTCCGGGAAAAATCTTCTCAGGAAGAGTTTCATGATATTACCCATCATCTTCAAAAAGTAGGATTCAAGGCTAATTTCATTTCTGGCTTAATGATGCCGATATTAAATGGGATTTCAGATTTGACCTATCTCATTATCGCTTTGTTTGGTGGCTTACAAGTGTTAGCAGGTCGTTTGACTGTCGGGAACATGCAGGCCTTCGTTCAATATGTTTGGCAAATCAACCAACCGATTCAAAACTTGACCCAATTGGCAGGACAGCTACAAAGTGCTAAGTCGTCTCTAGATCGGATTTTCCAAGTCATGGATGAACCAGATGAAGTAGCAGATGTGACAGAAACCCTCTCTGGAGATTTGACAGGGCAAGTCAGCTTTAAAAACGTTGATTTCCAATATGTAGCGGACAAACCCTTGATTCGTGATTTCAACCTAGAAGTTAAACCAGGTGAAATGGTGGCCATTGTCGGACCAACTGGAGCGGGGAAAACAACTCTGATTAATCTGCTCATGCGCTTTTACGATGTGACTGCAGGATCGATTACGGTGGATGGTCATGATATTCGTCATCTATCTCGCCAAGATTACCGCAAGCAATTCGGAATGGTGCTTCAGGATGCTTGGTTATATGAAGGAACCATCAAAGAAAACCTTCGCTTTGGTAATCTCGAGGCAACGGATGAAGAAATTGTGGAAGCTGCAAAGGCAGCCAATGTCGATCACTTTATCCGGACACTCCCTGGTGGTTACAATATGGAAATGAACCAGGAGTCTAGCAATATTTCTCTAGGGCAAAAGCAACTTCTAACTATTGCGCGTGCGCTCCTAGCGGATCCTAAAATCTTGATTTTGGATGAAGCGACGTCTTCTGTCGATACGCGTTTAGAGCTCTTGATTCAAAAAGCCATGAAGAATTTGATGAAAGGGCGGACTAGTTTTGTCATTGCTCACCGCTTGTCTACCATTCAAGAAGCAGATAAAATCCTTGTCCTCAAAGATGGCCAAATCATCGAGCAAGGAAATCACCAATCCTTGTTAGCAGATAAAGGATTCTACTATGAGCTCTACAATAGCCAATTTTCAAATAAAAAAGCGGAATAAGCGCGTGTCATCAAAAGAGGTTTGAGAAAGCATTCTCAGCCTCTTTTTTCTTACTCACTTTTATTACTACATAAAAAGGTTAACATTTCTGCAACAAATTGATACAGAATATTCACACAATTCACCTTGTTTGTCATGATAATTTTTATTAGGATAGAATCGTTGTAAAAAATAAAAGGAGAAATGTGTGATGAATCATTTAAACAAAGATATCACTTTTGGCATTCGCAAATCTAAGCTTGGAGTCTTTTCTGTCGTGATTGCGATCATGGGGGCTTGTTTTTTGACTGGACAATCTGTGGCAGCTGATCAAGCTGGAGAGCAGGTACAAGTCCAAACACAAGGGCAAGAAGCGACAACCTCTGATCCCGCAAGCTCTCAAGTAGATACCAGCCAATATGGAGCATCTATGCCTTACACCCGTTATGAGGCAGACAAAGGGAACCTCCTTGGAAAGGCAGAGGTAGAGCAGTCTCGAGATAGTCACTCAACAGCTATTGAAGCTTCTGATCAGACTTATGTCGCTTTAAAAGAAAAAGGAGATGGTGTTTCCTTTAAGGTCAATGAACCAGCCAATGCCTTAACCGTACGCTACACAGTGCCAGATGGAGCAAGTGGACAACTCGATGTACAGGTGAATGGTCATAGTGTTCAACAATTGGATCTTTCGTCCTCATCTAACTGGCAGTATTTGAATGACAAAGGTGTACACGATAGTGCACAGGCTGATACACGTGCCCGCTTCCAATTTGATGAAGTACACAGCCTACTTCCAGGAGTTCAGCTTCAAAAAGGAGATGTGGTTTCACTGGTGAAAAACAAGTCAGACGACGTCCATTACGGCCTTGACTTTGTGGAATTCGAGCAAGCTCCTGACCCGATTGCTCAAGAGGACAATGCTATCAATATTGTTTCTAAAGGAGCTACGCCAAACGATGATACTGATGACAGCCAGGCCCTCTATGATGCGATTTATGAAGCTAAACAAAGCGGAAAGAATGTCTATATCCCAGCTGGGCGATTTAATCTCAATCGAAAAGTCGGTATCGATGCTTCTGATATGAAGATTTCAGGGGCTGGTATCTGGCATACCCAACTGCATTTTACAAGTGACCAAGCTGGTGGCGGTGGATTTGACTTCCTTCACCAAGACAACCATGTTGAATTTAGCGATGTCTATCTTTCTTCCAACCTTCGTTCACGCTATGGTGAAAATGCTCAGTACAAGGCCATTTCTGGAACGCCAGGGAAGAATTCTCATATTCACGATATTTGGGCCGAACATTTTGAAGTCGGCATGTGGATTGGCGATTATGCTGGAAAAAATGATATGAAGTACACAGATGGTCTAGTAGTAGAAAATGTCCGTTTGCGAAACAACCTGGCTGACGGAGTCAACTTTGCCCAAGGGACTAAGAATTCGATTGTCCGCAATTCTAGTATTCGTGGAAATGGAGATGACGGACTAGCCAGCTGGTCAAGTATTGCAGATGGAACAGAATCAGCAGTAGCAGAAAATAATAAATTCTTGCACAATACGATTGAACTTGGTTGGCGTGCTGGAGGTGTTGGGATCTTTGGTGGAAAAGGTCATGAAATTGCCTACAATCGGATTAAAGACAATATCGGTGATGCTGGAATTCGCTTGACGACTGTCTTTAAGGGCCATAACTTTGATTTGAATGAAGAAGGAATTCGGGTTCACCACAATCTCTTGGAGCGTACAGGGACGAAGAGCGATATCTACAACAAGCATCGTGGATCGATTGATGTTGAAACGCGCTATGGAGATATTAAAAATGTCACCATTGAGGACAATGTATTTGTAGCGCCATTTGATATAGGTGTGACTGATCACCTCAATCTAAATGGAGGTATCCTAAACCATGTCGAAGTCAGAAACAATCAAACCATGAGTCAACTCTCTCATTCAGCTCAAGCAGGACTATCTGCTCCTGCTTCACAACCAGTTGGACAAGCCTTGAAAGTCAAAGAACCCCCCCTTCAAGTAAGTGCCGTGAAAGTCCCCCATCAACCGTCGAAAGTTCAACCGTATAAAAAACAAACGGGTCTGAATCTTAAACAAGCAAAGACAGTCACCAAAACAGTCAAACCTAACTATGTGCTAAAATCAACAAATTCCAAGCAAAAGAGCTTTTTGAAAGCTCCGAGTGCTTTATTTCTTTACCGGATGATGGGATTACGTCAAACGGTTTAAGAAGAATGGAAATCCTGGATACAATTCCAGGATTTTTTGCTTGCTGCTAGTCCTTCATTGACAGTGAGAAGGCATATCGGTATACTAGGTATAATCTAATTAGGAGGCTTCCATGATGATTCGACCCGTTCAGCTTAGCGATGCAGCAGCTATCCGAGCGATTTACCAACCTTATGTAACAGAGACAGCCATTACCTTTGAGGTTGATGTGCCGACTGTCCAGGAATTTGAAAGCCGCATCACAAAAACGCTGACCCAATTTCCTTATTTGGTTGCAGAAGTGGATGGGAAAGTTGTGGGGTATGCCTATGCCTCGACCTATTATGCACGCGCTGCCTATGATTGGACCACTGAATTGTCTATTTATGTAGCAAAAGAAGCGCGTGGACAAGGGATCGGATCGGCTCTTTATACTGCCTTAGAAGAGAAGTTGCAAGCACGAGGCTACTTACGCTTTCTGGCTTGTATCGCAGTTCCGAACGAAGCGAGCATTGCCATGCATGAAAAGCGGGGCTATGTCCAAGTCGCACATTTCCCAAAGATTGGCTATAAGTTTAACAAATGGCATGATATAATCTGGATGCAAAAGACGATCGATGGGCCGGTAACACTCTTGAAATGTGAGGAAGAGGATGAAGATTGAAGACTTGATTCCCATTTTAGAAGCAGCAACAGTTCCTGAAAAGATCCCTGATATGGAAGCTTATATGAAAAATAAATTCAGCTTTCTTGGCGTTCAAAAACCAATTCTCAAAAAGATTGAAAGAGAGTTTTTTAAACCTTTCATAAAGAATCCAATTGATTGGGCTTTTGTGGAAGAGTGTTGGCAGCAACCTTACCGTGAGTTCCAATATATTGCTATGGATTATCTGGATAAAAAGAAGGAGGAGCTTAGACCTGAAGATTTTCCAAAGCTGAAACAGTTAGCTCAAACCAAGTCCTGGTGGGATAGTATTGATCAGTTGGACCTCATCATCGGAGAGATTACTTTCACCTATCCAGAAACCAAGCAGGTTATGCTGGAGTGGAGTAAGGATCAGGACTTTTGGTTGAGGCGGATTGCCATTGATCACCAGCTTATGAGGAAAGAAAAAACAGATACGGATTTGTTAGAAAAAGTGATCCTCAATAATCTAGGTCAAAGCGAGTTCTTTATAAATAAGGCAATTGGCTGGAGCTTACGCAACTATTCCAAGGTCAATCCGGATTGGGTAGGGGCCTTTATCGACCGCTATCGAGAGCAGTTATCTCCTTTGAGTATTCGAGAAGGAAGCAAGTACCTACCTTCTTGACAGTTTGTGGATGTTCATGGTAAACTAGATTTATGCGATGAGTCGATTGGCTCTTAGGAGCCTTTTGCGCTGAGGAGGTCTACATTCAATAGTAACGCAGGAGCGGACCTTGAACAGTTGTGTGAACCGGCTGTTCTCACTGAAAGGTGCCTCGAATCCTGGTCTTCGGATCAGGATTTTTTTGTACCTTTTAAGAAATGAAAACTATTATAATACAGTTGCTACAAAGTTATGTTGGTGTTATAATATAGTAAAGGGCCTAGGTCAGAAAGGAGTGGAGTTGATTGGGAGATTTCTATCATTCTAATGATTCAGCATCTACAGACTATTCGCATAAAATTGAGGAGCTTGAAAACTCTAAACAATTTCAGGATGCCATCGGATTGATCCGAGAACAGATGAAGAACAATCTTAAGTGGAATGTTTTGCGATCCTTTGGTATTATTTGCGCCATACTGTCTCTCATTTTATTGCGTTTTGCAGCTATTCCTTTGATCCTTTTAGTTGTTGGTTTGTATTATTGGCCACAATATAAAAAACGAAAAGCCTTGTTTGGGGATCGAATTCGTTCGAACGATGAGATCTATCTTGATGATATCCTTTCGCCTGTATTAAAGGAAGTTTTTCCTCGAGCTTCGATCAAAGAGGACGGTTCCATCCCTTCTGAAGCTCTCTCGCATTTATGTCCTCGGTCGACTGATTTTCTATGTTTCAAAGAACTATCGTTTCATGATGACAAAGAGCTAACGGTGTCAAATCTCTATGCCCATCATACGGAGACTCGTTACCGGACATCTAATGGACATACGAGGACGGAACATGTGGAAGTTACAGATTTCCTTGGACAAGTGTTCTCTTTATGTCTACCGATCAATTTCTCTGGTCATCTTCGGGTGGTTCCGACCAAGAAATCATTTCTTTTTAAGAGGGAGGTGAATGGGGTTTATCCTGGAGCCAGAGGAGATGAAGTTCAGATTGAAACCGAGGATATTCGCAATAACGAAAATTACAATATCTACTGCACGGATGAACTGTCTGCCCGTAAATTTCTCACCCCTAAGATGTTGGAATGGTTTGATCGACAAATTTCTCAAAATGCCATGTGTGTATTTTTGAAAGACAAGAAACTATTTATTTCTTTGTATACCGATCGCTATATCTTTCCGACGCCCCAAAAACCGGAAGATATTGATCAGCTATCTTTGGTATCTGAATATCATAAATTATGCAGAGAACTAGCTTTAATTAAAGAAATAACAGCAATTTTTGAAGGAGAAGCATCATGAATCTCATTATCGGCTTAATCATATTTGTTGCCCTATTGGCTATTTGGTTTATTAGTGTAGGAAATCGCCTCAATCGCTATCTAGTGACCATTGAAGAATCAAAGAGAACCGTTGATATCGTCCTCGTAAAACGCTATGATACCATTTCGGAAATGCTAAAAGTAGCTAAAGCCTATGCCAAACATGAGCAACAGATTTTCACTGATTTAGTTGCTTTACGCCAAGGAGCGACTATTCAAGAATCGAACCAAGTCATTACCAATCAAAACGATGTCTTGGCACAAATTCGTGCAGTGGGTGAAAACTATCCAGAGCTCTTGTCTTCTAACCAATTCTTGGCCTTGCAAAAGGAAATTGCTGATGAAAATGAAGATCTTGCTGCAGCGAAGCGAATTGTCAACAGTAATATTAGCCACATCAATCAAGAAATTGTTTCATTTCCGGCGTCTATCGTAGCAGGTGTAAAGGGGATCCATCAAGTTCCATTTCTTGCTGAAGAAACACAAGGTAAGAAAGATTTAAGTGACTTGAACTATGACCTGAACTAAAGAGCTATTTATTATAAATAACCATCAACAATCCTGGTCTTAGAATCAGGATTTTTTCCTACTGTTGGTACTTTTCATTTATGCCAAAAAATTGTATAATAGTACAAATACTCAATTTTTAGAAAATTTTGAAAGAGGATTTACTATGGGATATACAGTTGCTGTTGTCGGTGCTACAGGTGCCGTTGGTGCTCAAATGATCAAAATGTTGGAAGAATCAACTCTTCCAATCGATAAAATTCGCTACCTTGCCTCTGCACGTTCTGCAGGGAAGGTCTTGCAATTCAAGGGGCAAGATGTGACTATTGAAGAAACGACTGAAGATGCTTTCGAAGGCGTTGATATTGCCCTTTTCTCAGCTGGCGGTTCAACATCTGCTAAATATGCACCATACGCTGTGAAAGCAGGCGCAGTAGTGGTGGATAACACTTCTTATTTCCGTCAAAATCCAGACGTCCCATTGGTTGTTCCTGAAGTGAATGCACATGCGCTTGATGCTCATAACGGCATTATCTCTTGTCCAAACTGTTCAACGATCCAAATGATGGTCGCTCTTGAGCCAGTCCGTCAAAAATGGGGCTTGGAACGTATTATCGTGTCTACTTACCAAGCTGTTTCAGGTGCTGGTATGGGAGCTATTCTTGAAACTCAACGTGAGTTGAAAGAAGTATTAAATGATGGCGTTAATCCACGTGATGTCAAAGCTGAAATCTTGCCTTCAGGTGGAGATAAGAAACACTACCCAATTGCTTTTAACGCTCTTCCACAAATCGATGTCTTCACAGAAAACGACTATACTTACGAAGAAATGAAGATGACGAATGAAACCAAGAAAATCATGGAAGATGATAGCATTGCCGTTTCAGCAACTTGTGTGCGGATTCCAGTCTTGTCAGCTCACTCAGAGTCAGTCTACATTGAAACAAAAGAAGTGGCACCAATTGACGAAGTGAAAGCTGCTATTGCAGAATTCCCAGGTGCAGTCCTTGAAGACGATGTCGCTCACCAAATCTATCCTCAAGCAGTCAATGCTGTAGGTTCACGTGATACCTTCGTTGGACGGATTCGTAAAGACTTGGATGCTGAAAAAGGGATTCACATGTGGGTGGTTTCAGACAACCTCCTCAAAGGTGCTGCTTGGAACTCCGTTCAAATCGCAGAAACCCTTCATGAACGTGGGCTCGTACGTCCAACAGCTGAATTGAAGTTTGAATTGAAATAGGGAGAAAAACAGAAATCAGTAACTCGAAGAGTTTGATTTCGTAGTTTTTCCCCCGCACAGTTGATTAGGAAGTACGAATGTTGCAAACATGAGTAGTTCCAATCAACCACTGCGTCACGATTCAGAAATCAGTAACTCGAAGAGTTTGATTTCTTCATCAGCTACCTAGCAAATCAACTTGTTCAATGAACAGATCATGAGGCAAAGGCAAGCATGCCCCAGCCTCTTTCTTATATAGAGAAAGGTTTTTCTATGTCTTATAGTGATTTAAAAGATTGTAAAATCATCACTGCATTTATCACCCCCTTCCATGAAGATGGGACCATTAATTTTGACGCTCTTCCTGCCTTGATCGAGCACCTCTTGGCTCATCATACAGACGGGATTCTCTTAGCTGGTACGACTGCGGAAAGTCCAACCCTGACCCACGATGAGGAATTGGAGCTCTTTGCAGCTGTACAAAAGATTGTCAATGGTCGAGTTCCTTTGATCGCTGGTGTCGGAACCAATGAAACTCGCGATTCGATCGAGTTCGTTAAAGAAGTGGATGCTTTTGGTGGATTCGCAGCAGGATTGGCTATCGTTCCTTACTATAACAAACCATCCCAAGAAGGTATGTATCAACACTTTAAAGCCATTGCGGATGCATCCAATCTTCCGATTATTATCTACAATATTCCAGGGCGTGTGGTAGTGGAAATGACCCCTGAAACCATGCTTCGTTTGGCAGAACATCCAAACATTATCGGGGTTAAAGAGTGTACAACTCTTGCCAATATGGCCTACTTGATTGAACACAAGCCCGAAGAATTTCTCGTCTATACAGGGGAAGATGGAGATGCTTTCCATGCTATGAACCTTGGAGCTGATGGGGTGATCTCAGTAGCCTCTCATACAAATGGAGATGAGATGTATGAGATGTTCCAAGCCATTGAGCACAACGATATAAAAAAAGCTGCAGCCATCCAACGTCAATTTATCCCTAAAGTCAATGCTCTCTTTTCTTATCCGAGTCCAGCTCCTGTCAAAGCTGTTTTAAACTATATGGGCTTTGAAGCGGGGCCAACTCGTTTACCATTAGTGCCAGCTCCTGCTGAGGAAGCGAAGCGCATTATCAAGGTTGTAGTGGATGGGGATTACCACGCGACCAAAGAAATCATTACGGGAGTTCTTCGTCCGGATTATTGATGTCTTAGATTCTTGACAAATCCCCTATTTATTAAGATAATAGAAGTATATTGATGATCAAGGAGAATAAGATGGAAGTCATTAAACGTAGTGGTGAAGTTGTAGAATTTGACCCAGATAAAATCTATCAAGCTGTTTTGAAGGCAGCACAAACAGTTTATGTCTTGACGGATGATCTTCGCCAAAACTTGGCGCAAGTGACCAAGAAAGTTGTGATGGATTTGGAAGAAGCTAAAGTGGAACGTGCGACGATCAGCATGATCCAGTCAATGGTTGAGCACCGTTTACTTGGTGCTGGTTATATTACCATTGCTGAACACTATATTTCTTATCGCTTGCAACGTGATTTGGAACGGAGCGGCTATGGTGATCATATCGCCGTGCATTTGCATTTTGAGCAAATTCGCTAGAATATAAAATAGAAGTTACTTAGGTAGCTTCTTTTTTAGTATTTTTCTTAATCACAGTGATTTCAGAAAACATGGTATAATAGAAGAGATTGAACTGGAAAGGAATGGAGAACATGGCAACTATACAATGGTTTCCTGGACACATGTCCAAAGCTAGAAGACAAGTACAAGAAAATTTAAAATTTGTGGATTTTGTGACGGTTCTGGTAGATGCTCGTTTACCCCTATCAAGCCAAAATCCTATGTTAACGAAAATTGTTGGTGATAAGCCTAAATTAATGATTTTGAACAAGGTAGACTTGGCAGATCCTGTGGCAACAAAAGAATGGCAGGACTATTTTGAGTCTCAAGGCATCAAAACCTTGGCTATCAACTCCAAAGAGCAATCTACGGTTAAGAAGGTCACAGATGCTGCTAAGAGCTTGATGGCCGATAAAATTGCCCGTCAAAAGGAACGGGGAATTCAGATTGAAACCCTTCGGACCATGATCATCGGAATTCCTAATGCCGGGAAATCAACTTTGATGAACCGCTTAGCAGGGAAAAAGATTGCTGTTGTTGGGAATAAACCAGGGGTGACCAAGGGGCAACAGTGGTTGAAAACCAACAAAGACCTTGAAATCTTGGATACTCCTGGGATTCTCTGGCCCAAGTTTGAAGATGAAGAAGTGGCCTTAAAGCTCGCTTTAACAGGTGCCATCAAAGACCAGTTGCTTCCAATGGATGAAGTGACCATCTTTGGTCTTAACTATTTCAAAAAGCACTATCCAGCTGTTTTGCAGGAACGTTTTAAACAAATGGATCTGGAACAAGAAGCTCCTGAAATCATTATGGAAATGACCCAGAAATTAGGATTTCGAGAGGATTACGACCGTTTTTACAGTTTGTTTGTCAAGGATGTACGTGATGGTCGTTTGGGACGCTATTCCCTTGATCGTGTAGGTGAAATAGATGCCAACGATTAAAGAAATCAAAGAGCGTTTGGCAACGATTGACGATCTAGATCATCCCTTATTTGAAGAATTGATCCTTGATGGTCGAGCGGGGGTTCAAGCGGCTATCAGCAAACGAAAACGCGAACTCCAAAAACAAGTGGATGAAGACTTGCGTTTGGAAAAAATGCTAGCCTATGAGAAAGAACTTTATGCTCAAGGGATTGATCTTATTGCAGGTGTGGATGAAGTAGGGAGAGGTCCTCTGGCTGGCCCTGTCGTCGCAGCAGCCGTCATTCTGCCGAAAGCTTGTAAGATTCCCGGACTCAACGATAGTAAAAAGATTCCAAAATCCAAACACAAGGAAATCTATGAAGCTGTGCTCCAAAATGCCATTGCGATCGGCATTGGCGTCAAGGACAATCACGTGATTGACCAGGTCAATATCTATGAAGCTACGAAGCTAGCCATGATGGAGGCCATTGGTCAGCTAGATCCTCAACCCCAGCATCTTTTGATTGATGCCATGAAGTTGGATCTTCCTATTTCCCAAACTAGTATCATCAAAGGGGATGCTAACTCCTTATCCATTGCTGCAGCATCCATCGTAGCCAAGGTGACTCGGGATCAGATGATGGAAGAGTTTGATCGAGAATATCCGGGTTATGATTTTGCTCAGAACGCTGGCTATGGGACGTCGAACCATCTGGCTGGCCTCGACCAACTGGGAGTGACCCCTATCCATCGGCGTTCGTTTGAACCCGTCAAATCAATGTGTGAGGATTAGGTTATGCTATTTACTATCGATATCGGAGGGACCTTTATAAAGTACGGTCTGATGGACGCAGACTATCAATTGGTTCATACAGACAAGATCCCAACACCACCTACGATTGAGGAGTTTTGGCAAGGATTAGAAGAAATCGTTACACCCGTAAGGGAAGAAATCGAGGGAATCGCCATTTCATGCCCTGGTGAGATCCAAAAGAGCCTTGGCTTTGTCTTTCGAGGTGGTCTCATTCCATATTTACGAGGCATTCCTCTAGCAAGTAGACTCGAACAAACATTTCAAGTACCCGTCACTGTTCTCAATGATGGAGAAGCCGCAGGTTTAGCGGAAGCAAGGCTTGGCAATCTAAAAGATTGTCCTTGCGGTGCGACCTTGGTCTTAGGGACAGGAGTCGGCCTCGCTCTTCTTTCGAATGGTGACCTATTGAGAGGATGGCAACTGACAGAATACATTCGGTCTATTGATAAGGCAGAAAGAACACCAGAAAATCGCCGCTTTCATCGCGAACTCTTTTTGCAAGGCATTTCCAATCTTTTGGAAAACACCGGTTCTGCTGTTCAATTTGTTGAGAAAGCTAGTCACATCTTGAACCTAGAAAAGGCAGATGGTATAGCTGTTTTCAAAGCTCTTGATCTAGGGGGCTATGAGGAGCTGATATCCTTGTTTCAGGAATATTGTCATGATATTGCAATTTTGATTTTTAATCTTCAATCATTGCTCCTGATTGAAAAAGTGACGATTGGCGGGGGCATTAGTAGTCAACCACTATTGATCGATGAGATCAGTCGACAATACCATGAGCTGCTCTCTCAAAAAGGGCATAAACAATTTGAGGCCTTGCCGATCCAAGCGGCTCGCTTCCATAATGAAAGCAACTTGATTGGTGCCGCATCTTAGTTTTATTCTTCGACATATCAAAAAAAGTTCTAGAAATAGAGCTTTTTTCTTTTCTTTTTCGAATAAATAAGTGAGAGGAAGTAGAAGGTGACCATGGAGAAATTTGAAATCTTTAAATTAAAAGAAGCCGGTTTATCAAATGAGCAAGTCTTGAGAGTCTTGGACTACTGTAGGAAAGAGCAAGTCTTACCAAGCTTAGAAGAGATAGCGAGGATCGCTCGCTGTCGCAGTATCCTTCATTTTGTAGACAAATACCGGCAACTAGATGAAGACCATTTACACAAGGAGTTTGAACGGTTCCCATCTCTATCCATTTTTGATCCAGAATACCCTGAGGAATTGCTACAGATCTACAATCCTCCTGTACTCCTTTTTTACCAAGGGGATTTGCAACTGTTAAGCAAACCGAAGATTGCAGTTGTTGGAGCTCGAGAGACCACGCGAGAAGGGGTTCGTTCTGTAGAGAAGATAATTAAGGAACTTGGAAATGAACTGGTCATTGTTAGTGGACTTGCTAAGGGAATTGATGCGACAGCTCATTATGCCAGTATACGAAATGGTGGTAAGACCATCGGAGTGATTGGAACGGGACTGGATGTCTTTTATCCTAAAAGCAATCAGAGATTACAGTCCCATATGGGGGAACACCATCTGATCTTGAGCGAGTATGGTCCAGGGCAGGCACCACTTAAGTTTCATTTTCCTGAGAGAAATCGCATCATTGCTGGTCTCTGTCAGGCAGTGATTGTGGCAGAGGCGCGACTCCGTTCAGGCAGTTTGATTACTTGTGAGCGTGCTATGGAAGAAGGCCGAGACGTTTTCGCTATTCCAGGAAATATTTTAGATGGAAAATCTGCAGGCTGCCATCACCTAATTCAAGAAGGAGCAAAGCTTATCACATCAGGCCAGGACATTCTTGATGAATTGAAATACGAATTGTGATTTTCCTATAGGAGAAGTTCCTAGTTGACATCTTTCTTAAAATGTATTAAACTCAATGAGATTTATACAATACAGAGGGATAAAACGTGGTAACAAAAAAGAAAAGCAGTACAACCAAGAAAAATTTGGTGATTGTGGAGTCTCCTGCTAAGGCCAAAACAATCGAGAAATACCTTGGTCGTAACTACAAAGTCATGGCCAGTGTTGGCCATATTCGGGACCTGAAAAAATCTACGATGTCGATCGACTTCGACAATAACTATGAACCGGAGTATATCAATATTCGCGGAAAAGGTCCCTTGATCAATGATTTGAAAAAAGAAGCTAAAAAAGCCAAACAAGTCTTTCTCGCAAGTGACCCGGACCGAGAAGGAGAAGCTATTTCTTGGCATTTAGCGCATATTTTGAACTTGGATGCCAAAGAAAAAAACCGTGTGGTCTTTAACGAAATCACCAAGGATGCAGTTAAAAACGCCTTTAAAGAACCGCGCCAAATCGATATGGACTTGGTCGATGCCCAACAAGCACGTCGGGTCTTGGACCGGATTGTAGGGTATTCAATTTCGCCTATTCTTTGGAAAAAGGTTAAAAAAGGACTTTCTGCAGGGCGCGTGCAATCTGTTGCTCTCAAATTAATCATTGATCGCGAAAACGAAATTAATGATTTCAAACCGGAAGAATATTGGACCATTGATGGCGTCTTTAAAAAAGGGACCAAGCAATTCCAAGCCAGCTTCTATGGGATTGATGGCAAGAAGATGAAGCTCAACACCAATGAAGAGGTGAAAGCTGTTCTTGAACGCTTAGATGGCAAAGATTTTACCGTTGAAAAGGTGGAAAAGAAAGAACGTCGACGGAATGCGCCACTTCCATACACCACCTCTTCCATGCAGATGGATGCTGCCAATAAGATCAACTTCCGTACACGTAAGACCATGATGGTCGCCCAGCAGTTGTATGAAGGAATCAATATTGGCTCTGGTGTTCAAGGTTTGATTACCTATATGCGTACCGATTCTACACGGATCAGTCCAGTTGCGCAAAATGAGGCAGCTAACTTTATCGTAGATCGCTTTGGTGAGAAATATTCCAAGCATGGAAGCCGCGTGAAGAATGCTTCTGGTGCCCAAGATGCCCACGAAGCGATTCGTCCATCCAGTGTCTTCAATACACCTGAAAGCATTGCTAAATACTTGGACAAAGACCAACTCAAGCTCTACACCTTGATTTGGAACCGCTTTGTAGCTAGTCAAATGACTGTAGCTGTCTTTGATACCATGAATGTCCGTTTAGGTCAAAATGGGGTTCAGTATACGGCAAACGGAAGCCAAGTGAAGTTTGATGGTTATTTGGCGATTTATAACGACTCAGATAAGAACAAGATGTTGCCGGATATGGTAGAAGGCGATATCGTTAAGCAAGTCAATAGCAAGCCTGAGCAACACTTTACCCAACCACCTGCTCGATATTCTGAAGCGACCTTGATTAAGACCTTAGAAGAAAATGGGGTTGGTCGTCCTTCAACCTATGCTCCGACGATTGAGACCATTCAAAAACGCTATTATGTGAAGCTGGTAGCCAAACGCTTTGAACCAACAGAGTTAGGGGAAATCGTTAATAAACTGATCGTTGAATTCTTCCCAGATATTGTCAATGTAACCTTCACAGCAGAAATGGAAGGGAAACTCGATGATGTCGAACTCGGAAAAGAAGAGTGGCAAAAAGTCATCGATGCCTTCTACAAACCATTCTCTAAGGAAGTCGCAAAGGCTGAAGAAGAGATGGAAAAAATCCAAATTAAAGACGAACCAGCTGGTTTTGATTGTGAAGTTTGTGGAAGCCCGATGGTGATTAAATTAGGACGTTTTGGTAAGTTCTATGCTTGTAGTAATTTCCCAGATTGTCGTCATACCCAGGCCATTGTCAAAGAAATCGGCGTGGAGTGTCCTGACTGTCATCAGGGACAAATCATCGAACGGAAAACCAAGCGCAACCGTATCTTCTATGGATGCAATCGCTATCCAGAGTGTGAATTTACCTCTTGGGATAAGCCGATCGGTCGGGATTGTCCAAAATGTGGCCACTACTTAGTTGAGAAAAAAGTTCGTGGTGGCGGCAAACAAGTCGTATGTAGCAATGGCGACTACGAAGAAGAAAAAGTGAAATAAGCTTTCAAATAATTCAATGTCTATTATAACGGCAATTTTTATAAATGTCTGTTATAATAGACATTTTGTGTTTTTTTCGTTATAATAGACATAAGGAGGTGGGCTTATGTATCTTGCCTTGATTGCAGATGTGATTGATTCCAAAATCGTACAAGAACGTTTTGACCTGCAAAAACAGTTAGAAAAAACGCTTCAAAAGATCAATGAGCTTTTTAAAGACTGCCTAGCATCGGCTTTTACCTTAACTTTGGGCGATGAGTTTCAGGCGCTTTTGAAAGTAGAGGCTCCGGTTTTTCAAATCATCGATACCTTACGTTCAGAACTAACCCCTACTCAGCTTCGTTTTGGAATTGGCCTTGGGGAGATTGTAACAGCTATTGATCCCTTGCAAAGTGTTGGAGCAGATGGTCCAGCTTATTGGAATGCACGCGCAGCCATCAATTTTGTTCATCAGAAAAATGACTATGGCAATACACAGATTTATTTTTCAAGCGGGAAGGAAAACCAAGACTTTTTTGTGAACGCCCTCATCGCTTCTGGAGAAGCCATTCGTTCAGGTTGGCGGGATAGTCAGGAAGAGATCTTGCTCAATCTTCTAAAGAGATCCGTATATAGCGAGTCCTTTAGTCAGCAGGATTTGGCCCAATCACTAGCTATCAACCCAAGTGCCCTCTCTAAACGGTTGAAGAGTAGCAGTGTCCGTGTTTATTTACGGGGGAGAGCAGGTGCCCTGGCCAGTATACAAAGCATAGTGAAAGGAGAGGAAAATGAGCGGATTGTCTAGTATCGTAGTGAATCCATACTTGATCCTCTTGTTAATTTGTCATTTGTTATCGGATTATTATTTTCAAAGCCAAAAGATGGCAGATCGCAAGGATCAGGATAAGAAAGTGCTCGGGCTTCACATTCTATATGTTGCTCTGCCTCTGATCGTTGTTTCTCTCTGTCATCTAGACTTGTGGTGGATTTGCTTGGTCATTTTACTGAGCCATGCCGCAATAGATTTCTTAAAACCGATAGTGCAGAATGGTTTGAAATTACCAACCGCCTGGACCTTTGCCTTGGATCAAGTCTTGCATATCGCCATCATTAGCTGTCTAGTCCTTTTAGGAGCGAAGAATGGCACGACCTATCTATCCTTGGACACTTTAAATCTGATCTTTTATGTCCTCCTAGTTGGAAAACCAAGCAATATCGCCTTTAAAATTCTGTTTGCCAAGTATCAACCCACCAGCAAGAAGAAAATGGATACGATCACTGGGGCTGGTTCCATGATTGGCTTTTTAGAGCGTTTGGTGATTGGCGTATGTCTCGTCTATGGGCAATTTGCTTCTATCGGCCTAGTATTTACGGCCAAATCCATCGCCCGCTACAATAAAATTTCGGAAAATCCAGCCTTTGCGGAGTATTACTTGATCGGGTCCTTATTCAGTATCCTCTCTGCCCTCTTAGCAGCCTGGTTGTGTTTATAAGAAAATAATTAGTTAAAGTCTAGACAGGAAGGAAAAGCCTCCCTGTCTTTTTACTTGGCTTTTTGGTATAATGGACCAAGTAGAAAATTAGAAAGATTTGTGGGTGTCTGACATTCCAGTGGGGTGTTTTGATACCCAAAGAGGTATTAGTGTCATGTCTCAATCTTATATCAATGTGATCGGTGCGGGCCTTGCTGGCTCTGAAGCAGCTTACCAGATTGCCCAACAGGGGATTCCGGTCAAGCTTTATGAAATGCGGGGGGTCAAATCTACTCCGCAACACAAAACAGACAACTTTGCGGAGTTAGTTTGTTCCAACTCTCTCCGAGGAGATTCTCTCACCAATGCTGTCGGGCTCCTCAAAGAAGAAATGCGCCGTTTGGGTTCTGTCATCCTTGAAGCAGCTGAAGCGACTCGTGTACCAGCCGGTGGAGCACTGGCTGTGGACCGAGAAGGCTTTGCTAGCCGAGTGACGGAAAAGGTATCCCAACACCCGCTCATCGAAGTGATTCGCGATGAAATTACAGAATTGCCGACAGATGCCATCACAGTGGTCGCAACGGGGCCTCTAACCAGCGATGCCTTGGCGGAAAAGATCCATTCCCTTAATGGTGGCGATGGTTTCTATTTCTATGATGCAGCAGCTCCAATCATCGATGTCAATACTGTCGATATGGACAAGGTCTATCTCAAGTCACGCTATGACAAGGGAGAAGCAGCTTATCTCAACTGCCCAATGACCAAACAAGAATTTATGGATTTCCACGAGGCCTTGGTCAATGCAGAAGAAGCCCCGCTCAACTCTTTTGAAAAAGAAAAGTATTTCGAAGGTTGTATGCCAATTGAAGTCATGGCCAAACGAGGCATCAAAACCATGCTCTATGGCCCTATGAAGCCAGTTGGACTCGAGTATCCAGATGATTACAAAGGGCCACGTGATGGGGAGTTTAAGACACCCTACGCGGTCGTTCAGTTGCGCCAAGACAATGCGGCTGCCAGCCTCTACAATATCGTCGGCTTCCAAACTCACCTTAAATGGGGTGAACAAAAACGGGTCTTCCAAATGATTCCTGGTCTAGAAAATGCGGAGTTTGTGAGATACGGTGTCATGCACCGCAATTCCTACATGGATTCTCCAAATCTGCTGGAACAAACCTACCGCTCGAAGAAACAACCAAATCTCTTCTTTGCAGGTCAAATGACAGGTGTAGAAGGCTATGTTGAGTCAGCGGCCTCAGGTTTGGTAGCTGGAATCAATGCCGCTCGCCTTTTCAAAGGAGAAGAAGCAGCGATTTTCCCTGAAACGACAGCTATCGGAAGCCTGGCTCACTATATCACCCATGCAGATAGCAAGCATTTCCAACCCATGAATGTCAACTTCGGGATTATCAAAGAGCTAGAAGGACAACGCATTCGGGATAAAAAGGAACGTTATGAGAAAATTGCCGAACGTTCTTTACAAGATTTGGCTCAGTTTATGGAAAAATAACCCAAGAAAGGAAAAAGTTTGGAGAAAATCCAGACTTTTTCTTCTAAAAATGGTATAATGAATAAAATTTAGAATATAGAGAGTTTTCTGACAATGAACAAATCCTATTTTTATTTAGATATGAAGACACACGAGTTGAAAGTGCCTTATACCGGAAAACTCCGTCGTGTGCGAGTCTTATTACCTAAGAATTATGAAACGGATACAGATAGACGTTACCCTGTGGTTTATTTCCACGATGGGCAAAACGTTTTGTACAGCAAGGAAGCTTATGCGGGTCATTCCTGGAAGGTGATTCCAGCCATTAAGCGGAATCCCGATATTAGTCGCATGATTGTTGTTGCGATCGATAATGATGGTTTCCAACGCATGAATGAATACTCTGCCTGGAAGTACAAGGAATCCAATATTCCTGGCATGCAATTTGGTGGCAAGGGAGTTGAGTACGGCGAATTTGTTATGGAGGTAGTGAAACCTTTTATCGATCAAGAATACCGGACCTTTGCTGACAGAGAACATACGGCCATGATTGGTTCTTCCTTGGGGGGAAATATTACCCAATTCTTGGGCTTAGAGTACCAAGATCAAATTGGTTGTTTAGGGGTCTTTTCATCTGCTAACTGGCTACACCAAGATGCCTTCAATCATTATATCGAACGCAAAAAATTATATGTAGATCAACGGATCTACATCTATGTAGGGACTGAAGAGGCGGATGATACAGATAAAACGCTGATGGCGGGAAATATCAAGCAAGCCTATATTGATTCATCCCTTCGTTATTATCACGACGTTATCCAACAAGGAGTTGCTTTAGAAAATATTGCCATTCGGATTCAATCCGGTGCGATTCACCATGAAGAAGCTTGGGCTGAACATTTACCTGAATGCCTTCGCTTTTTGGCTGAAAATTGGGATTAATGGATTCAGAACAAATCAATAGAGAGAAAGAGGAAACTTATGAATATTGAACATTTAAGCCACTGGAGTGGCCAACTCAACCGTGAAATGTATTTGAACCGCTATGGACACGCAGGTATTCCTGTTGTGGTCTTTGCTTCATCAGGTGGAAGCCATAACGAGTACTATGACTTTGGTATGATTGATGCTTGTGCTCAGTTTATCGAAGAAGGACGGGTTCAATTCTTTACCCTTTCTAGTGTGGATAGTGATAGCTGGCTTTGTAATTGGAAGAATCCTCACGATCGTGCCGAAATGCATCGAGCTTATGAACGCTATGTGATTGAAGAAGCCATTCCTTTTATCAAACACAAAACAGGCTGGTTTGACCCGATGATGACAACTGGCTGTTCTATGGGAGCTTACCACGCACTCAATTTCTTCTTGCAACATCCAGATGTCTTCAACAAAGTGATCGCCTTAAGTGGTGTCTATGACGCTCGTTTCTTTGTTGGTGAGTTTGGAGGCGATGAAGCCGTTTACCAAAACTCTCCATCTGATTATATCTGGAACCAAAATGATGGCTGGTTTATCGATCGTTACCGTCAGGCGGAAATCGTTGTTTGTACTGGTTTAGGGGCTTGGGAACAAGATGGCCTACCATCTTTCTACAAACTAAAAGAAGCCTTTGACCACAAAAATATTCCTGCATGGTTTGCTGAATGGGGCCATGATGTAGCCCACGATTGGGAATGGTGGCGCAAGCAAATGCCCTATTTCCTAGGACAAATGTATCTATAAGTCAAAAGGGAGGAGACCTCTATGAATTATCTTGTTATTTCACCTTATTATCCACAAAATTTCCAACAATTTACTATTGAACTAGCTAACAAGGGAATCACTGTCTTGGGGATTGGTCAAGAGCCGTACGAACAGTTAGATGAGCCTTTGCGCAATAGTTTGACAGAGTATTTCCGTGTAGAAAATATGGAAGACTTAGATGAAGTGAAGCGTGCAGCAGCCTTTCTGTTCTATAAACACGGACCAATTGATCGTATTGAGTCCCATAATGAGTACTGGTTGGAATTGGATGCGGCGCTTCGGGAGCAATTCAATGTCTTCGGAGCTAAGCCAAAAGATCTGAAGAAAACTAAGTTCAAATCCGAAATGAAGAAACTCTTCAAGAAGGCTGGAGTCCCAGTCGTTCCTGGTGCCGTGGTTAAAACAGAAAAAGACATTGATAAGGCCGTGAAGAAGATTGGGTTGCCATTGATTGCCAAGCCTGATAATGGAGTAGGTGCAGCAGCGACCTTTAAACTTGAAACACCAGAAGATGTCGACCATTTTAAAGCAGATTGGGATGGACATACGGAGTACTTCTTTGAGAAATTCGTCACTTCTAGCGAGATTTGTACCTTTGATGGTCTGGTCGATCGTGATGGCAATATTGTCTTCTCAACGACTTTTGACTATGCTTATACGCCACTCGATTTGATGCTCTACAAGATGGATAACTCTTATTATGTCCTCGAAGAGATGGATCCAAAATTGCGTCAATACGGGGAAGCGATTGTCAAAGCCTTTGGCATGAAAGAACGTTTCTTCCATATCGAGTTCTTCCGCGATGGGGATGACTATATTGCAATCGAGTACAATAATCGTCCAGCAGGTGGCTTTACCATCGATGTCTACAATTATGCTCACTCCATTGATTTGTACCGTGGTTATGCTGCCATTGTAGCAGGAGAACCTTTCCCAGCTTCTGAGTTTGAGCCTCTTTATTGCTTGGCAACCTCTCGTCGTGCCAATGCAGCTTATGCTCTGTCAGAGGAAGAAGTTTTGGCTAAATACCATGATCAATTCCGTGTCAAGAAAGACATGCCTGCAGCCTTTGCGGAACTTCAGGGAGATTACCTCTATATGCTTACAACACCTAGTCGTGAAGAATTGGAACAAATGATTCATGACTTTGGTAAACGCCAATCATAAGATAACGACCGGTAGGATAGGATCCTATCGGTTTTTTTATATTTTAATGCAATCCCATGAAAGAAAAGTTTGTGAAATATTTTATTTGAAGTTGATAATGCTTATAAAACCTCCCCCCAAGGTATATAGTTTGTGAAATCATTTGAGCATTATTTTTGACAGTGCTTTCATTTTTGGCTAGAATGAAAGAGAATGAATAAATGCTAAGAAAGGCGAAATGATGGCAACATTAGATAAAAGTCTCTTATTGGAAATGTTCCGTAAAATGGAAGAAATCCGTCGCATGGACTTAAAAATTGCACAGTTAGTAAAAAAAGGGAAAGTGCCAGGAATGACGCACTTTTCTGTTGGGGAAGAAGCAGCTAACGTTGGCGCTATGTTGGCTTTAAACGACGACGATTTGCTGACATCTAACCACCGTGGTCACGGACAAGCCATTGCTAAAGGAATCGATTTAAATGGCATGATGGCTGAGATCCTTGGTAAGTATACGGGTACTTGTAAGGGGAAAGGCGGCTCCATGCATATTGCTGACCTCGATGCTGGTAACCTTGGTGCTAATGGGATCGTTGGTGGTGGTATGGGAATTGCAGTAGGTGCTGCCCTTACTCAACAAATGAAAAAAACTGGTAAGATTGTTGTCTGCTTCTTTGGGGACGGCGCAACCAACGAAGGTGTCTTCCACGAAGCAGTCAATATGGCTTCCATCTGGAACCTCCCAGTTATTTTCTACTGTATCAATAACGGTTACGGAATCTCTGCTGACATCAAGAAAATGACCAATATCCAGCATATCCACGAACGTAGTGCTGCTTATGGCATTCCTGGTATGTTTATTCCTGATGGGAACAACGTTATCGATGTCTATGAAGGATTTAAGAAAGCAGTCGATCACGTCCGCTCTGGTAAAGGACCTGTCTTGATTGAAAGTGTCACCTATCGTTGGCTTGGTCACTCATCTTCTGACCCTGGTAAATACCGGACCCGTGAAGAAGTAGAAGAGTGGAAGAAGAAAGATCCAATCGAAAACCTTCGCAAGTATCTCCTTGAAAATGAGATTGCGAGCGCAGAAGAATTGGATCAGATCCAAGAAGAAGTAAAAGAAGCAGTTGAAGCTTCAGTGAAATTTGCGGAAGAAAGCCCATTCCCTCCACTCGAATCAGCTTTCGAAGATATTTACGCAGACTAAGGGGGAGTAGAGAATTATGGAAACTAAATTAATGTCTTTCCGCGATACCATTATCCTTGCTATGTCTGAGGAAATGCGTCGCGACGAAAATGTATTGTTGATGGGGGAAGATGTCGGAGTTTTCGGTGGAGACTTTGGTACATCTGTAGGGATGCTTGAAGAATTTGGACCAGAACGTGTACGTGACTGTCCTATTTCAGAAGCGGCTATTTCTGGTGCAGCAGCTGGTGCTGCTATGACAGGGCTACGTCCAATCGTTGATATGACCTTCATGGATTTCTCTGTTATTGCCATGGATGCTATCGTCAACCAAGCCGCTAAAACTCGCTACATGTTTGGTGGTAAAGGGCAAGTCCCAATGACGATCCGCTGTGCAGCTGGTAACGGAGTAGGTTCTGCGGCTCAACACTCCCAATCATTGGAATCATGGTTTACTCATATTCCTGGTTTGAAAGTTGTTGTTCCTGGTACGCCAGCGGATATGAAGGGACTGCTCAAGTCATCTATCCGTGATAACAACCCAGTAATCATTCTCGAATACAAATCAGAATTCAACCAAAAAGGGGAAGTGCCAGTTGATCCAGACTACACGATTCCACTTGGTGTCGGAGAAATCAAACGTGAAGGAACTGACGTCACTGTCGTAACCTACGGGAAAATGCTTCGTCGCGTGATGCAAGCTGCTGAAGAATTAGCAGAAGAAGGTATCTCAGTAGAAGTAGTAGACCCACGTACCTTGGTTCCACTTGATAAAGAGATCATCATTAATTCTGTTAAGAAGACAGGAAAAGTTGTCCTTGTCAATGATGCCCACAAAACAAGTGGCTATATTGGTGAAATTTCAGCTATTATTTCTGAATCAGAAGCATTTGATTACTTGGATGCACCAATCCGCCGTTGTGCGGGGGAAGATGTGCCAATGCCTTACGCACAAAATCTAGAAAATGCAATGATCCCAACAGTTGAAAGCATCAAAGATGCCATTCGTAAAACATACAACAAAGAATAACACATAACATAAATTATGTAATGTTTATTAAATTAGACGAGGAAACTTTGTATCTAGTGATGCAAAGTTCTCTACGTCCTTGATATCTTAGATTAGAGCACGGGCTAAAAGCTCTTGCATCATTGTAACTGAATCCGGACGGAGGACCGTGAAAAAAAGATAGATTTCCTTGTGTTCATCGAACACAGCGTCAATCTCCTATTTTTTCTTTGTCCTCTACGTCCTTAATATCTTATAATAGAATAGGAGAGGTCATGGCTGATGATAAGCTAAGAGCGACTCCTGCGGCTAGAAAATTAGCGGATGATCTTGGGATCAACCTCTATGATGTTTCTGGTTCAGGCGCAAACGGTCGTGTCCACAAAGAAGACGTGGAAACATATAAAGACACAAATGTGGTTCGCATTTCACCACTTGCAAAACGAATTGCTTTAGAACACAATATTGCTTGGCAAGAAATCCAAGGAACTGGTCATCGTGGCAAGATCATGAAGAAGGACGTCCTTGCTTTTCTTCCTGAAAATATTGAGAATGAGACTATTAAGTCACCTGCTCAAATCGAGAAGGTGGAGGAAGCTCCAGATAATGTGACACCTTATGGTGAGATCGAGCGGATTCCGATGACACCAATGCGTAAGGTAATCGCTCAACGAATGGTGGAATCTTACTTAACAGCACCAACCTTTACATTGAACTACGACGTCGATATGTCTCAAATGTTGGCTCTTCGTAAGAAGGTATTGGATCCAATCATGGAAGCAACTGGTAAGAAAGTGACTGTAACAGATTTGCTTTCTCTAGCAGTGGTTAAGACCTTGATGAAACACCCATATATCAATGCGTCATTGACAGAAGATGGCAAAACCATCATCACTCACAACTATGTCAACTTGGCGATGGCAGTTGGGATGGACAATGGATTGATGACTCCAGTTGTCTACAATGCTGAAAAGATGACCTTGTCAGAGTTGGTCGTAGCCTTCAAGGATGTTATCGGACGTACCTTGGATGGTAAGCTTGCTCCAAGTGAATTGCAAAACTCAACCTTTACTATCAGTAACTTGGGGATGTTTGGCGTTCAATCATTTGGACCGATTATCAACCAACCAAACTCTGCCATCCTTGGCGTTAGTGCAACGGTTGAAAAACCAGTGGTTGTGAATGGTGAAATTGTCATTCGTCCAATCATGAGCTTGGGCTTGACCATTGACCACCGCGTTGTCGATGGAATGGCTGGTGCCAAATTCATGAAAGACTTGAAAGCCTTGATTGAAGACCCGATTTCAATGTTGGTCTAATCAACGAGAGAGAATAGAAACAAGAAAAAGAGGGAAATAAAATGGCCTTAGAAGTAATTATGCCAAAAGCCGGCGTAGATATGACCGAAGGACAAATCGTTCAGTGGAATAAAAAAGTCGGCGAATTTGTAAAAGAAGGAGAAATTCTCCTTGAAATCATGACAGATAAAGTCAGCATGGAATTGGAAGCTGAAGAAGATGGCTACTTGATTGCTATCTTAAAAGGGGACGGCGAGACTGTTCCTGTAACAGAAGTGATTGGTTATCTTGGTGAGGAAGGGGAAAACATCCCAACAGCTGGAGCAGCAACACCAGAAGCGAGTCCAGCGCCAGCTGCAGCAAGTGCTTCAAATGATGACAATAAGAGCGATGATGCTTATGATATCGTAGTGATCGGTGGTGGTCCTGCTGGTTACGTATCTGCTATCAAGGCAGCTCAATTGGGTGGTAAGGTTGCCCTTGTTGAGAAATCTGAACTTGGTGGAACTTGCTTGAACCGCGGATGTATCCCAACTAAGACTTACCTACACAACGCTGAAATCATTGAAAATATCGGTCATGCGGCAAACCGTGGGATCATCATTGACAATCCTAGCTTCACAGTGGATATGGACAAGGTTCTTGAAACTAAGAACAAGGTCGTAAATACTCTTGTTGGTGGTGTTGCAGGACTTCTTCGAAGCTACGGAGTTGATGTCTATAAGGGTATCGGTACCATTACGAAAGATAAGAATGTTTTGGTCAATGGTTCTGAGTTACTTGAAACTAAGAAGATTATCCTTGCTGGTGGTTCAAAAGTCAGCAAGATTAACGTTCCTGGTATGGAGTCTTCCCTTGTCATGACCAGTGATGACATCTTGGATATGAATGAAGTCCCAGAAAGCCTTGTGATCATTGGTGGTGGGGTTGTCGGTATCGAACTTGGTCAAGCCTTCATGACCTTTGGATCTAAGGTTACGGTCATCGAAATGATGGACCGCATCGTGCCAGCCATGGATGCGGAAGTTTCTAAGAACCTTCGTTTGATCCTTGAGCGCAAGGGAATGACTATCTTGACAGATACTAAACTGCAAGAAATCATTGAAGAAGATGGTAAACTCCGTATCAAGGTTGAAGGAAAAGACGATATCATTGCAAACAAAGCTCTTCTTTCAATCGGTCGTGTTCCAGATCTTGATGGAATTGGAGAAGTTGAATTTGAATTAGACCGTGGTCGTATCAAGGTCAATGAATACATGGAAACGTCTGTTCCAGGTATCTATGCGCCAGGTGATATCAACGGTACGAAGATGTTGGCTCACGCTGCCTTCCGTATGGGGGAAGTAGCGGCTGAAAATGCCCTTAAAGGAAACCACGCTGTTGCCAAATTGAACTTGACTCCTGCAGCTATCTACACACTTCCAGAAGTAGCAGCAGTTGGTTTGACAGAAGAACAAGCTCGTGAGAAATATGATGTCCAAATCGGTAAATTCAATTTTGCCGCAAACGGACGTGCCATTGCATCAGATGCGGCTCAAGGATTTGTTAAAGTCATTGCAGACAAGAAATACGGTGAAGTTCTTGGGGTTCACATCATTGGTCCAGCAGCTGCTGAATTGATCAACGAAGCTTCTACCATCATTGAGATGGAAATCACTGTAGAAGAAATGCTCAAGACCATCCATGGGCACCCAACCTTCTCAGAAGTGATGTACGAAGCCTTTGCGGATGTACTTGGCTTGGCAGTTCACTCACCTAAGAAGAAATAATATTATTCTTTCAATTAGATTTTCTTAAAGTAGTACGGACGGCAGCGACCTCTATTAGAGTTCCATGCCTAAAAATTGAGCCACTTGTCTCAATTTTTCCGAGAAATGTAACGATAACTCGTTACATTTCTTTTTACTACTTCAGAAAATTAAGTGAAATTCAACTATTTCTGTCTAATGCTCATCCTGCTAAGAGTAGGATTTATAAAACGAATTTTTTGGAATTACTATGAAATACATTATCAATCATTCAAACGACACTGCTTTTAATATCGCCTTGGAAGAATATGCCTTTAAACACCTTTTAGATGAGGATCAAATCTTCCTTCTCTGGATTAACAAACCATCGATTATCGTTGGTCGCCACCAAAATACTATCGAAGAAATCAACCGCGACTACGTTCGGGAGCATGGGATTGAAGTGGTTCGCCGGATCAGTGGTGGTGGGGCTGTTTATCACGATTTGAACAACCTCAACTACACCATTATTTCAAAAGAAGACGAAAATAAGGCCTTTGACTTCAAGAGCTTCTCAACTCCTGTGATCAACACCTTGGCTCAGCTTGGAGTGAAGGCTGAATTCACTGGTCGTAACGATTTGGAAATTGATGGTAAGAAATTCTGTGGAAATGCCCAAGCTTACATCAATGGTCGGATAATGCACCATGGTTGCCTTCTCTTTGACGTGGATTTGTCAGTCCTTGCTAATGCACTCAAGGTGTCTAAAGACAAGTTTGAGTCTAAAGGGGTTAAATCGGTTCGTGCACGTGTGACCAATATCATCGATGAATTGCCAGAAAAAATCACGGTGGAAGAGTTCCGTGACCTACTTTTGGACTACATGAAGAAAGAATACCCTGAGATGACAGAATATGTCTTCTCGGATGAAGAATTGGCTGAAATTAATCGTATCAAGGAAACCAAGTTTGGTACCTGGGATTGGAACTATGGAAAGTCTCCTGAATACAATGTCCGTCGTGGCACTAAATTCCCTAGCGGTAAGGTTGAAATCTTCGCAAACGTCATTGAATCAAAAATCCAAGACATCAAGATTTATGGTGACTTCTTTGGTATCGAAGATGTTGCAGCAGTAGAAGATGTTCTTCGTGGCGTTAAATACGAACGTGAAGACGTCCTCAAAGCCCTTCAAACCATTAATCTAGGTCGTTACTTTGCAGGTATAACTGCAGAAGAAATTGCTGAAGCAGTGGTGGAATAAAGTAAAAGATATCCATTTAACATGGATATCTTTTATCTTAAACTTGATATTCGAAAACTATGAGTGTACAATATAGAGGAAATCTGAACACAAAAGGGGATTATATTCGATGATGAGAGTTCCAGTGAAAAATCTTGGTCTATTTGAACAGTTAGATCGTATAGTCGTGGCTTTTTTAGAAAGCAACAATCTTCAAGTCCTTATGATTTGAATGTCAGTATTACACAAGAACACCTTGACCAGAAAAAGCAAGAGCTCGAACCATTAGGCTATCAAGCTGTCCAACTACCATTAGGAATGGCTTTAGATAACGTCATCCAGCAACCTCATTATAAAAACTTAATCATTGGCGGACTTGCTCCCGACGAAATTATAGTCAGCAAAGAAGAATTAATGCCTTTGAAAGATATTGTGGACAGTTTTTGTATTATGTACGCTGCAGCGAATAACAGACTGGAAAATAGTAAGGCTTATGAATTAATGAAAGATAAGACGGTTTATTTTATTGGTAAACTATTTACAGATATTCCAAAAGCCGGTGATGAAATTGCTTATTTAGGAATTGATCGAATAGCGAGCGATGGTACTCCATATGAAGCAGTTAAATGCTTTCTAACGGAAGAGAGTGCAGAGAAGTACAATGGTGAAAAAAGACCGGTCACCCCTGCAAACTTGGCCTATCTAAAATCATTCTGGGGAAAACCAGTCATTATTGAGCCACACCGTAATTATTGGATCGAATTTTTATAGAAAAAATAAAAGAGCGTAAGATAACATAAAAAATCCTACGCTCTTTTTATAACGCTAAAATACTACATAATTTATATTATGTATCTTATAAACTATCCAAGGCATTTTTCTGTTCATCATTAACAATATGGGTATACAAGTCGGTAACTTGGGTGCTAGCATGTCCCAGCTGGTGGCTGACCAAAACTTGCGATTTGGTAGCATCATAGAGACGCGTTGCTAATGTATGGCGTAGTTTATGGGGCGTCACTCGGACTTTGAAGTCTTCAGAATACTTGGCGACCATCTTTTCAACACTAGAAGCATCAATCCGGTTTGGAACACCTCGATACAAGGTCAGAAAGAGAGCTGTATCAGTCTTTTCTGTCTTGTATCGTTTGTCTCGAATAGCAAGATATTGCTCCAGATAAGGCTTAGCAAAGGCAGCAACGTTAACCGAGTCACGTTTTCCACCTTTTCGAGTGACATCAATCACCATCATCTTAAGATTAAGGTCACGAAGGTCCAAGTTGACTGCCTCAGATAAACGGACACCAGAGGCAAGAAGGAGTGCTATAATGGCTAAATCTCGCTCTTTATTCTTATTAAAGGAGGATAAGGCGCGATTTGAGAGTGTTTGAGGATACTCCCGGTCGATATAGTTAAGAAAGCCTTCTGTTTCATCCCCTAAAAATAGTTTTTGCTTGATATTTTCAGCCCGTGCCGCCAAGGTTTCTTTCTTTTTCTTAGTAGCAACCTTCTTCATGACATTGCGGTAGAAATAAGGTTCTCCTTGCTCATTTTCAACTTCCTCAGTCAAATACTTATAAAGACTAGATAATGCAGAAAGGGTACGGTTAATCGTTGTTTGGGAAACCCCGTTTTTCGTTGTATTGGCATTGAGCAGAGGGCGTTCACGTAAGTAAAGAATAAAGGATTCCATGTCTTTCTTGGTCATGTGCTCCAGAACGTCTAAAGGGATCTCGGCCATGGTGTCAGCATCCGATATACCAGATTCCAAAACCCAGGTGAAAAATCGATCGTATTCCTTTAAGTATTCGTACAAGGTCGTAAAACTGTATGGAACGGCCAGTTTTGATTGGTAATATTCCAATACGTACCAAGGCATAACTTGTTTGAGTTTATCAATACGTTCTAATAAGATCTCGCGTTTCATGTTTTTCTCCAAATCTTTCTATACTAGTAGTATAGCATAGCCAGATATATTTTTCAAGAAAATTATAGTTTTTCGGAAAGATGTTATAGGGGTTATATAGGACTGTTTTGTATCTCTTTCTATACTAGATACCTTTTAACCACAATACAATCAGCAAATCTCATGGATTTACTGATTGTTTTTCTTCTCTAACTTATTTTTCTACATACTGAAATGGAATCTTGCTACCACAGAGCCAATTATAGACTCGATCATTGACTTGAACGTTCATAGCTTCATGAGCATATTCTGGCATGATTAAATGCTCTTTTGGACATTCTAATCTATTATAAATGGCGAATTGTGTCTCTGGATAACAAACATCATCATCTAGCCCGGTAATCATGTGAACCTGTCCTTTGATACGATGCGCAAAGTTTTTTACATCAATATAGGCCAAAGTCTGCATCAAACGATCTTCGGTTTCATGAAATGGATCGTGGAACTTGAAATAACGGAAAAGCTCGTCATAGGCTTCGCTGGTGTTCCCGATCTCTAATACACGTCTGAAATCCGATAAGAATGGATAAATAGCGACTGTTCGTTGAATCCGTTGATTCAATCCGGCAGCAACCAGAGCCAAGGCACCACCTTGAGAGGCTCCGTAGCTAGCAAGTTTGCTGTCGTCAACTTGAGGAAGGCTGGCTACAATTTCAATTAACTGGTAAAGATCTAAGTAGACATCCTTATAAAAGAGTTCGTCAGGGCCTTCCACGGCTCCACGTATAATCTGACCTTTTACAGTATTCCCAAACGGTGAACGATCTCCGTCTGTTGAATAGCCTGACTGCCCTCTTACGTCCATAGACACAACACCATAGCCAGCTACTGTATAAGCCAGCATGTCGGACCAATCCCAACAACGGCCCATATAGCCATGAAAATGGAAAATAACGGGAACTTTTTGATCCGTTTTGGGGAGAACAACCCGCGCATAAACAAGCCCATCTCGTGTTCCTTTAAAGGTTAATTCATAACATTGAACATTTGGAATGCTGAAATCTTGTTCTTCGAGCTTGTATTCAGGCAGTTCAGTCATCTTTGCTAGGGCTTGATCCCAAAAGCTATCAAAATCGTCAGGAACATCATCCCGTCCCTTGTAAACTTTCATTGTCTCTAGTAATTTAGGATCCTTCATAAAATCCTCCTTAGGTATGTGTAATCGCTACCAAAAATGTACCATATTTACTTAAGGATTGCAAGAGACAAATAAAAATTACATAACCGAAATTATGTAATTTCACTATAGATTCAAAAATAGACTTAATTGTTTCACTAGATCTGGATTAGTGGGTAAAGCTGAATGATGAGCCTTACGACCGTTTAAATTCACTTCTGTATAGGCCTGATTGTCAAAAATAGATTGTGCTGCTTGGGCACTAGAAAGAGGGACGATCCCGTCTGATTTTCCAGCAAAGCTACCGACAAAGTTAAGGACCTCTACTTCTTTATCTAATCGATGCTTCCATTTTTGAAAATCGTCATACATTTCTTGATTGAATTGGTAAGGACTGCCAATAATAGCCAGCTTGCTGACGGTCACCTTCTTTTTCTCTAAAAAGCCACTTTCCAGTAAACCAGTCAAAACCAATCCTCCATTGGAGTGCCCTACTGCCTTGAAGTCTGTAAAATGATAGTGATCAAGAAGGTAGGTTAGAGCAATCTTAAGGGATTCGATCTGCTGCTTGATATTGCTGTAGCCATCACGATTGTTTTCAAATCCAATCACAATCATCGGATTCGGCTCTTTTGTATTCAGCCTTCCCTCCATCTCTATTGTATGATCTTTATTGACCTTTATTTTTAAGAGACTTTGCTTTTTTCTAGAAAAGCGATGGAGCATGCGGATGGTTCCATTGAATCGCTGGATACTAGCTGAACTCCCGGGGACAAAGATAATCGGTCTAATTGGTGGTTTCTTTGACCCTTTAGGAAATTCAAAGAGCTTTCTGTGGGAAGAAAACAGTCTTACAAAGAAACGAATGACTTGTTGAAATAGTTTTTTTAACATGTTTCCTCTAGTAGTAGTTTCTAAAAGAACCCAGAACAGTGTGTTCCAGGCCCATATTAGAAACGATTATTTCCGTTTTTTCTTATTCTTGCGCATTTGTTTGGCCATCTTGTTCATCGCCCGTTTCATCATAAATTCGCCGGCTTTTCCTTTGAGACCACCACCAAACATTTGGCTCATATCAGGCATTCCAGCGCCTCCACCAAGAGCTGACAAGTCAGGCATGCCACCTTGTCCCATCATACCTTCGAGGGCAGACATATCAGGCATTCCACCAGGCATATTCTTCGGCATGTTATTTGGATTAAGCCCCATTTGTTTCATCATCTTGTTCATATCGCCAGAGAGGACGCCTTGCATCATCTGTTTGGCTTGGTTAAAGTCCTTGATGAATTTATTGACTTCGACAAAGCTATTTCCTGAACCAGCAGCAATCCGACGACGACGGCTTGGATTTAACAAATCTGGATTTTCTCGTTCAGCTGGGGTCATGGATGATACGATCGCACGTTTGCGAGCAATTTCTCGTTCGTCGACCTTGAGGTTCTTCATGGCTGGATTGTTGGCCATACCTGGAAGCATCTTGAGCAGGTCTTCCATTGGTCCCATATTTTGAACTTGGTCTAATTGATCAATGAAATCGTTGAAATCGAAGGTATTTTCCCGCATCTTCTCAGCGAGTTCAAGGGAGCGTTTCTCATCGTATTCTTGAGAAGCCTTCTCGATCAGCGTCAGCATATCCCCCATACCGAGGATCCGGCCAGACATACGGTCTGGGTGGAAGGTTTCGATATCAGTGATTTTTTCACCAGTACCAGTGAACTTGATTGGTTTCCCAGTAATCTGACGGACAGAAAGGGCTGCACCACCACGGGTATCCCCATCGATCTTGGTCAAAATGACCCCGGTCACTTCGAGTTGTTCGTTAAACTCACGCGCCACATTGGCTGCTTCTTGACCAATCATGGCATCGACAACCAAGAGGATTTCATTTGGCTCGGCAAGGGCTTTAACATCCCGCAACTCGCCCATAAGTTTTTCATCGATTTGCAGACGACCAGCCGTATCGATCAAGACATAATCATTGTGATTGGCTCTCGCCTGCTCCAAACCTTGACGAACGATCTCAACTGCAGGGACTTCTGTACCAAGTGAGAAGACAGGAACATTGATCTGTTGACCAAGGGTCTTCAACTGGTCGATGGCTGCTGGACGATAGATATCGGCCGCAATCATCAAAGGACGTGCGTTTTCTTCCTTGACCAATTTGTTGGCCAATTTACCCGCAAAGGTTGTTTTACCAGCCCCTTGAAGACCGACCATCATGATAATGGTTGGAATCTTTGGAGATTTGATAATTTCTGCTGTTTCTGAACCCAAAATGGCTGTCAATTCTTCATCGACAATCTTGACGATTTGTTGGGCAGGGTTCAAGGTTTCGATGACTTCATGACCTACAGCCCGCTCGCGGACGCGTTTGATGAAGTCTTTTACAACAGGAAGGGCAACGTCGGCCTCTAAGAGGGCTAGACGAATCTCTTTGGTTGCCTCTTGGACATCCGCTTCAGAGATTTTCCCTTTCTTACGAAGATTTTTAAAGACGTTCTGTAAACGTTCAGTTAAACTTTCAAATGCCATTATTTTCTCCTATTTTTTCAATTCAGTGGAAATCGTCCGAAATGTTGCAAACATTCTAGTTCTTCGGGTGTGACTTCTTTCATGATTTCATTTGGATATCCCCAACAGCTAAAACCTATTTGCATAGCTTTGGAGATATCATTGGGCGAGATAATCTGTAGTCGAGTAGGAAATACTTCCTCTGCGACTAATAGTTTGCAAGGTATTCCTTGATAAATGACCAGACTGCCCATAATCACTCCCGATTGTCAATGCTTGATAAAATTTCAACCTGCTCTTGTAGAAAAGTATCTTCCGGATAGCGTTCTAAAATCTGATCAAAAATCTGGCTACGTACAATGTAATCGGAATACATATGGAGTTTCATTTCGTAATCTTCCAAAATCTTTTCTGTACGTTTAATATTGTCATAGACCGCTTGACGGCTCACTCCAAACTCTTCTGCAATCTCAGCCAAGCTGTAGTCATCTGCGTAGTAGAGCTCGATGTAGTTCATCTGCTTGTCCGTCAAGAGCGCTGCATAAAACTCAAAGAGCGCATTCATTCGGTTGGTTTTCTCAATTTCCATACCTTTCATTATATCAAAAAAGCCCGCTAAAGACTAGCGGGACTTAATGCTTTTTGAGCTTGAAATAAGAGGATTCATCATTAAAGTTTCAGTGCCAACATATTGACTGTCATCCCTGCTGCAGTCCCCATCAAGAAGATGGTATCTCCTTCCTTCACATAGCCATGATCCAGTGCATAGGCTAGGCCGAAAGGCACGGCTACCGAAACCATATTTCCATAATCACTGACAATATTGAGGTACTTGTCTTTGCCAACGCCCAATTTGTCCATGACGAGTGGTAAGGCACGACTTGCTTGGTGAGGAATAATATAGTCTACAGCATCTTTAGAAATGCCTGATTTCTCTTGGAATTCTTGGAACATTTCTGGAATAACACGGGCAGAAAGCAAAAGAATCTTCTTCCCTTTCATATCAAACATGAAATCAGTCTTGGTTGCTTCAGAGTACAATTTCGGATGATACGCTGTCAAACCACCACGAATTTCGGTGTCATGGGCTCCCTCAGACCAGGTACGTTGCATACTGGCAATGATTCCTTTATCTTCCTTTGTTGCTTCAAAAATAAAGGCTGCAGCTCCATCGCTAAACAGTTCAAAACTTTCTTTTTGTTTAGGATTCAGCCCTAGGCTTCCTACTTCACTTGATACAATCAGAACCCGTTGGTATTCACCACCTTCAATCAGATAAGAAATGGTGCTTAAAGCAGATACAAAACTGGTACAAGTGGTGTTGATATCCATAGCAGGAATCGTCAGTCCCTTGGCCACGCGCTCATGGATCAAAGCAGCTGTACAAGGAATGGGCTGAACTCCAACCGCACTAGCCGAAACCAGGCAGTCGATGTCTGCCATTTCAAGCCCCGCATGGTTTAAAGCCACTTCAATCGCACGCGCTGCAAGATCAATCTGTGTTTCTTCTCCTTCTTTCACGCGGTAACGAGTCTGGTCTTTGAAAGTTACGGTATGAGCTGGAAGCGCTGTTCCATAGCCTTTAATTTGCAAATGTCTTTTTACAGTAGTCATAGGATTCTCCTTTTATTGAAGTCGTTGAACACGTTTTAATTTACGTGTTGGGTCCCATTGGTAATCGATAAATTGAATACTTGGGAGAATGAATTGTTTTTGCTGAGCTAAGAGTTCAAATTGAGCAAAGATCGCTTGCTCCATAGACTCTGTCCGGTGACTCAAGGCAATGGTAATGGATCCATCTGCCAACTGAGTTACTTGATAGTCCTGAATATTTTCGACAAAGAGAATGCACCGTCGAATAAAATCCGGATAGATTATCTGGCTACTGCCATCTTCTTTATTGAAATAGAAGATATCGTCCGATCGTCCTTCGATCTTTGCGATTCGAGTAAAGACGGAACCACAAGGGCAAGGAGACTTTTCTTCCACCAAAATATCATTGAGGCGGTAGCGATAGATAGGTTGACTGGTTCGTTTGAAATCCGTAATAATCGGATAAAAGCGGCTATCATCAAGATACTCTTTTTCGACAGACAAAATATCTTCGTTGAGATGTAGATTGCCTTCTGAACAGGTACAAGCTAAAAATCCCTCTGTCGCTTGATAGACCTGATCAACCTTGTCTAGTTGAAAAGCTTTGGCGATGGTCTGTGCATCTCGATCTTCTAGGATCTCTGCGACAGAAACAACCTTGACAGGTTGAATCGCAAGTTGCTGATTGCTGACATAGTTGGCTAACTCAATCAAGGTTGAAGCTGGTGCGACCACAATGGTTGGTTGATAGTCTTTGAGACGCTCTAAATGCTCCTTGCTATCCTTGAAAATATCAAAATATTCCAAGCGAATAAGGCCTGAATTAATGGTTTGATAAAGTTCATTGTCCGCTCGTAAGAAAAAGGCAATGCGATGACCAAACAGTTTTCCTTTCGGTAGCATCTTGGCTAAGATCGCTGCAGCCCACATGCTTCTTTCTTTTTCTGTGGTGACAAAAACTCCTCGGTGGCCTGAAGTCCCAGAAGACAAGCCTACTGCTACTTCTCCATTCATCTCAGTAAAATCTCGCGTCTGTTCTCCGCGAATCGCCATTTCTAAAGCCTGATCTCGATCCACCCCTAGGGTATTGAGTTCATTGAAATGTGTCATCATAAACGATTTATCCATCGTTCCAAAGGATTCGGGAGAATGGGTTTGAAAATAGGGAGATTGAGAAGTGATAAATGCATGGTAGCGTGCCAATTGCTTATCTTGGTATCGCTTCAAGGCCTCTTTTGAACGGAATCGGTGGCACCATCTGGTTTCAATAAAGGTTTTCAGAAAGACTGTTTTTTTCATTTAAAATCCTTTCAATCCGATCTTGCGGGTCGTGGCTGACAACAACTTGAATACCATCTTGCAAGAGTGTCTCCAGAAAATCAGCTCCTTTTAAATAAGCCTTCTTATCATCCTGAACCAAGGAAGGAATCAGTCGCATTTGCCCTGTGTAAGGCAAGAGGTCTACTCCCCAAGAAAGATCTGCTCCAATAAAGAGCTTGAGCTCATCCAGATAAAGACAGCCTTGCCCTCTCGCATGCCCATCGATGGACGAAACAAGAATGCTCCCATCCCCAAAAAGATCCGCAGTCGGGAGGTAAGGGAAAGCAGGATGCCTTTGATTTGCTTTGAGACAAGTCACCCGATCCTTGAAATCAGCTGGCAAAAACTCTTTAAAAATTAGATCTTTAAATTTCGGTTTTTGGTACACCTCATAGACTTCCTGACTGACAAAGAAATGAGCATTTGGAAAAAGGGCTGCTCCACCGAGATGATCAGGGTGCAAATGAGAAAGAATCACATAAGTAATATCTGCTGGATCAATCCCACGCTCTTGCAATAAATAATCGATCTGGTCTTCTTTTTTCATCTGCATTGGTGTGGCTAGACGGTACCAGAAATACCGAGCTTTTTTCTTAATCTCGTAGTGATAGCCGGTATCGTACAAAATATAGCCTTTTTCACGATGATGAATCAAAAAGACACCTGCTGGAAATTGCATTTTTTCATTTGGAATCCCTTTAAATAAGAGACCAGAATGACTGCTACAATAGCCTGCTGGAAAATAATCAATACGCTTGATCATGTTGGACATAGTTGTCAATCCCTTCTTCAATGGTCATTTTTGGATAGTAGCCAAGTTCGGTTTGAGCCTTTTGAATATCGAGAGTTTGGCTATATCGAAGGAGATAATAGGTATAGCGAGTCAATGGGGGTTCGGCTTTCAGATGAAAGAATCGATACACCCCTTCAAGGCTATAAGCCGCACCTGCTACTAGACCTGCTGGAAGCTTCCGATAGCGAATCGGCTCTCCCAATCCCTTTAATGTTGTTTCGATCAAATACTTAAAGGTCTTTGGTTCCCCATTTGTAATATTATAAACTTGTCCGTGAGCTTCTTTTGCTTCCAGAGCCAAGCGAATGGCTAGGGCAACATTCTCCACACAGGTCATATCCATGAGCTGCTCTCCTCCTCGGATCAAAGGAATTCCAATTTTTCGACTGAGGCGTAAGACACGAGGCAAAATGCTGGTATCCCCCACACCAAATAATCCTCTAGGACGCAAGATGATACTTGGCACATCCGGATAGTCAGAAAAAAGTTTTTCAGACACCAATTTGCTTCGGATATAATTGTTGAGGTGATTTTCTTTTGGAGCATCACTTTCCATGATGTTTAATTGATCTTTTCCAGCCGCGTAAATACTAGGAGAAGATACGTAAACCAAGCGTTTTACCGCATATTCACGGCACAATTCAAGGACATTTTGAGTGCCAACTACATTCGCCTGATAGAAGGCCTTCCAAGGTCCCCAGGCAGTGGATAAAGCTCCTGCATGAACTACAGCATCAACAGACTGAAAGGCTTGTCTTAATTCCTCAATAGAGCTCAAATCCCCTTTGATAAATTGGACGCGATCATTTTCCAGAGTCTTCCCAATTTTTTCATTTCGGCCAAAGGCTACAATGGTATAATCGTGAGCCAACAACTCATCGATCACATATTTTCCAAGGAAGCCAGTCGCACCTGTTACAAGTATTTTCATAGTTTCCCATCCGTTCCACGTCTTAATAATCGTTGAATTTCAAACTCCAAGGTATCCAACGGCTTGTAGGTTTTTGAAAGTTTGTTTAGTCTTTCTAACTTTTCCCAAGATTCTTTTTCTAATAGGGCATTA
Source organism: Streptococcus caecimuris (assembly GCF_943193075.1). Taxonomy (NCBI): domain Bacteria; kingdom Bacillati; phylum Bacillota; class Bacilli; order Lactobacillales; family Streptococcaceae; genus Streptococcus; species Streptococcus caecimuris. Next base: position 66,528 of record NZ_CALPCT010000006.1, read on the forward strand.
AAACCTGCTTGAATCTCTTCGGTGCGATTGCGATGAGCTTGAAAGGCAATTCCTGCTTCTACTCCTCGAATCGCATAGTCAAATTGGTCATAATCATGTGGCAAGATCAAGGCTGGTTTTTTAAATTCGATACACTGATAAAAGATTCCAGCTCCTCCATGGTGAATGACATAGTCCATCTGCGGAATATATTCTTTGTAAGGCAGATAAGAGACGAGCGTCACATTTGGTGCTACATCTTCTTCAGAAAAGTCTTTTGCCCCATCTCCTAAGGTGACGAAAAAGTGACATTCTGGATGCTCTTTGGCCAACTGCTTGGTTTGTTCTAGCAAGTTCTCTTTTGCCCAAGGCAACTGGGTTCCACATGTCACGAGTACCTTCGTCTTGTCCTCGTAAGAACTGATGTCTAAAGGATAATCTTCTGCTTTTTCAAGAGAAGTCCCCAAAGGGCCAAGCCACGCATATTGATGAGGGAAATGTGTCTTCAACTCTAGCTCCATCATACCAATTCCAAAGATCGCATAAGGAGAGTAGATGGTCTCCACTCCATTTTGATTGTACAACTTGAAATTGTAACGTTTTAAGCGTTTGCGTAAGAGGAAAGCCCCACAGTATTTTCCAATGCGCGTGAGTTTACGGCATAGTGCTTGGATCTTCTCTTCCTTCTTCGTGCGCGCGATTCCCATCCCTCCGAAGAAGCAAGGAGGACCATAAGGAGTTTCGATTGCAAATTGGGTTGCCATGGTGGTAATCCAAGGAATTTCCAACTCTTCTGCCACAAAGCCTGCTGATAGAGTGATAAAGTCAGCAATGACAATATCTGGACGATTGACACGCCACTCCTCTAGCAATTGATCCGATACATGATTAATCAAATCAAGACTCCTAGACAATTGCCGATAAGCTGAAAATAGATTGTGTTTCTTATCGTTATTAGCCGCACGTTCAAACTCTTCTACTTTGTCCTCTAGAATTGGAACGACTGTGAAGCCGAGACTTTCTGCGACGGCTTTTTTCTGAGGACCCGTGAAAACTCGGATTTCCATAGTTGGATCATCTAATAAGGGTTTAACGAGATTTAAAGTTGGGTACAGATGCCCACTCAAGGGAACAGCTACCACATCAATTTTAATTTTTTTCATTTTTTCCTGCCTTATATCTCTTATTTAAGCTTTAAAACCTGCATCTATCTATTAATTCGTAAAAAAAATCAAAAATTGAAGAAAAAATAAAATTTTTTTTAAAAATTTTTAAAAATTATCAATGTTGCCTTTACTATCACTATTTAGAAAGAATGAGTTCTCACTAAAAAAGCTCCCAAATGCCCGGAGAATCTGCCTCGGACATTTGAAGAGTTTTCTATTTTTACGATTTGCGAGCCTAGTTATTTTCCAAATAAAATTCGAACCGCTCGCCGACATACTGACTTTTTACATACTCAAAAGCCGTCCCATCTTCAAAATAAGAAACCTGTGTCAGACCTAAAATAGCCTGGCCTTTTGAAATCTGTAAATAGTCCGCAATCTTATCCTTGGCCAATCGCGCATAGATGGTCTGGTGCGACTTTCCAATCTTATAACCATGACGCTCCAAGGTTTGGAAGAAATGGCTGGTAACCTCTTCGCGATTGAAATTCTTAATAAATTTCTCTGGAATAGAGGCCACTTCATAAACAACAGGGATCCCATCGGCATACCGGACCCGTTCCATCCGAATGATGGTTTCTGTCTTATCAATGCCCAATTTGTCCACTTCTTGGAGGCTAGGAATGGTTTTCCGGTAAGAAATCACTTGGCTAGAAGGTTCCTTGCCTTGCGATTTCATAATCTCTGTAAAACTGGTTGTGCCTCGCATTTTTTCTTGAACGCGCGTGCTGGTGATAAAGGTACCACTTCCTACACGTCTTTCAAGCACTCCTTCTTCAACCAGAAGGGTAATAGCCTGACGAAGCGTCATCCGACTCACTTGAAATTTCTCAGCTAGATCGCGTTCGCTGGGAAGACGCTCCCCGATTTTCCATATTTTTTGATCAATCTCAGACTTAATCTGATCATGAATTTGAATGTAAGCTGGAATCATAACCTTGCTCTTTCTCTGTGTTATCTCTATTGTAGCGTAAAATTCCTAATTCTTCAATCAGAGATTGGTAAAGACAAGGCTTTTGTGTTAGAATAGAGGAAAGTAAATTTCTTTAAGAAGGGGATAAGATGACAAACCTATCAACTGATTTGCATGATGTTGAAAAAATCATTGTGCTTGACTACGGCAGCCAATACAATCAGCTTATTTCACGTCGGATTCGTGAAATTGGTGTCTTCTCAGAGTTGAAGAGCCACAAGATTTCTGCTGATGAAGTTCGTGCAATCAATCCAGTTGGGATCGTTCTTTCAGGCGGACCAAACTCTGTATACGAGGAAGGTTCTTTTGATATCGATCCTGAAATTTTCGAACTCGGTATTCCAATCCTTGGAATCTGTTACGGGATGCAATTATTGACCCATAAATTGGGCGGGAAGGTCGTTCCTGCAGGTGATGCTGGTAACCGCGAATATGGACAATCCGAACTGACTTTGACAGAATCTTCCGCTCTTTTTGCTGGCACACCAGACAAACAATTGGTCTTGATGAGTCACGGAGATGCTGTTACAGAAATTCCGGCTGACTTTATCCGCACTGGTACTTCTGCTGACTGTCCATTTGCATCCATTGAAAATCCAGACAAGAAAATCTACGGAATCCAATTCCACCCTGAGGTTCGTCACTCTGTTCACGGTTATGACATCTTGCGTAACTTTGCCTTGAACATCTGTGGGGCTAAAGGTGACTGGACCATGGACAACTTCATTGACATGCAGATCAAAAAAATCCGTGAAACCGTCGGAGACAAACGTGTCCTTCTTGGTCTTTCAGGTGGTGTTGACTCTTCCGTTGTTGGGGTTCTCCTTCAAAAAGCCATCGGCGATCAATTGATTTGTATCTTTGTAGACCACGGTCTTCTTCGTAAAGGGGAAGCTGACCAAGTGATGGAGATGCTTGGTGGCAAGTTTGGTTTGAACATTGTCAAAGCAGATGCTGCAAAACGTTTCCTTGATAAGTTAGCTGGTGTGTCTGATCCTGAGAAAAAACGGAAGATCATCGGTAATGAGTTTGTTTATGTCTTTGATGACGAAGCAAGTAAGCTCAAAGATGTGAAATTCTTGGCACAAGGAACTCTATACACTGACGTGATCGAGTCTGGTACGGATACTGCTCAAACCATCAAGTCTCACCACAATGTGGGTGGACTTCCAGAAGATATGCAGTTTGAACTGATCGAGCCACTGAACACTCTTTATAAAGATGAAGTTCGTGCGCTTGGTACTGAGCTTGGTATGCCGGACCACATCGTATGGCGCCAACCATTCCCAGGACCAGGTCTTGCCATCCGTGTTATGGGAGAAATCACTGAAGAAAAACTCGAAACCGTTCGTGAATCAGACGCTATCCTCCGTGAAGAAATCGCCAAAGCTGGTCTTGATCGCGATATCTGGCAATACTTCACTGTCAATACAGGCGTTCGTTCCGTAGGTGTTATGGGTGACGGCCGTACCTATGACTACACAATCGCCATCCGTGCTATCACTTCTATCGATGGAATGACAGCAGACTTTGCGAAGATTCCATGGGAAGTACTCCAAAAAATCTCAGTTCGTATTGTAAATGAAGTTGACCACGTCAACCGCATCGTCTACGATATCACAAGTAAACCACCTGCAACTGTAGAGTGGGAATAAAAAAAAGGTCCGGGGGACCTTTTTTTACGAGCTAAGAAATAGAAAAGCGAGTCTAAGGTCCAGTGGACCTTGATTCACGAGCTTAACATAAAATTTCTAATTAAGTATAAAAATAGGAAACCACACACAAAAAGCACTCTGACTTATTGTCAGTAGTGCTTTTCTGCTATTATTAGCCAACTAAACCACTAAAGAATTTGACAATGGCATTCCAGATGGCTCCGAAGAAGCCGGCAATGGCATTCCACGCATTTGTAAAGAAGTTTCCACTGTCTTTTAGAATAGCATCTGTATCAAAATTGAGATTGATATTGTTAAAGGTATCGCCTGCTTTATCCACGATACTATCTTTCAAGTCCGACAAGGTCTTCGTAAAGCTTTTGCTACTGATGACACTACTCTTTGAGAGGTTGACTGCGAAATTCACGATCAAATTGATCTGGTTACCCGTCACGGTTGTATCTAGCTTATAATTTTTCAGGGTTTCTTCGACGATCTTTCGAATATCATCCTTGCTTAAATCCTGATTGTTCTGTTTAGCATTGGCTACTGCTGTTTTAATGTCGGTCAATGCTACGTTTAACTTATCCGCATCGAAGTTTTTCTTACCAGCGTTTTCTTCATTGATCCCGGATAGAGTCTTTAACTCTTCTTGGGCCAGATCTTTGCTTTCTTGAGAAACTTTGGCACCATTTTTCTCAAGCGAGTAATAGATCCCGGCCAAGGCACTTTCACCAGTCACCTGTATAGGAGAAGCTACTGTAATTTGAGCATGCTCTAATCCAAGTGTAACGGCTGCATTACGATACATATCTGCAGTGACCTTGGTGATGTTTTGAGGTGTCACGATATTGACTTCTAGTGGCTTATTTTTGCCTAATTTTTGAATTTTAACAGAGGAATAAAGTTCCAAACTATCATCGTTGGCAACGTTCATAATCGAAGAATAAACCTCTGGTGTCATGGTCTTCCACTCTTCTTTATCTTTTGAACTATCGTAGTTCAAGAGACTCAAGGTTTGTTCGATTTGACTTTGGTCCAGCGAATAGCCCAAAACATAGTCTGGCTTGACATAGGTTTCATCAATGACTTTCTGCACATTGCTATCTGCAGAAACACGTGGGACAGCTGTAAACAAGGCAAAAGTCGTTGTTACAAACAATGCAATCTTCTTTATTTTCATCATTTTCTTCTTTCTAATTCAAATCAACTCCGGGTATCTCTTATTACCTTTCTCACCTCACTAGAGATGAAAAAAGAAGTAAATAAAGAGTTTACCCACTTCAATTTTCATTATACAGTTGATTTCTTAAAACTAGCTTACAGTTTTTTTAAGAATGCATGACATTTTTATTTTCCCCAAAGAAACTGGATCAACAGCTTATCTACTATTGGATTTTCATGAAGTTGGCTATGCTGGGCACCTTTACCATCAATCTTTTCTTCACGGTAGCTTTTTGCGCGCTCTACTACTAGGTAGCGAAGGGCTTTCGAAGAAACATTGAGAACCGATCCATCCGTCTCTCCACCGATATCACCATAGATATTAAGCACATCGATTTGATTTTCAGGATAGACTTCCCGAAGAGCTAAAAGATGCTGGTACTGCTCATTCATTGCGGAGGGTTTACCATTTTGCGTATCTAGAGTCAACCCCTGGGGTAGGTTCATCCCTTCGAGTCCAGCAACATGGTTTGCAATGGCGACCTGCTTGATAATTTTTGGTAAATTCTCATCACTTCCATGTTCTAGAAGATAATATAAGACAGACATATTTCCCATAGAATGAGCGACAAGGTTCATTTCTTTGAAATGATAGGTGTCTTGAAGCTTTTTGACTACCTGATAGGCATAATTGCTGATGACTTTTGGATCGGGCGTGCGATTGTTTTGGTATTCCACTTTGATAATTGGATTGACTGCACCTTTTGGAATGGTCCCTGTCAGCCTTACCTGCCCATCTTCAGCCACGTTTGCAGTGATGACGGTTTGTGTCACCCCTGCTTTTTTTGCCGAATCTGTCATATGTTTTTCTGCATTGGCACTCGATCCATAACCATGAAAAAATAAGGTAGGACGACTACTTTGTAGGTAATTCGTGTGGTCCAGCTGCGTTTTTTGTTGATACTTCCCAAAAAATGAGATACATAGGAGAATCAACCCCAAAAGCAGCCCGTAGAATGATTTTTTGTTCAATAGGAACTCCTCAAGATAATTTAAAACTAACTAGTATTTTATCATAGCTATTCAATGATTTCAAAATATTGAGAATGAAAGAGCTAAAATACACAAAAGATCGTAAGATTAAAAGAAAGGCTGGGACAAAAGTCCTAGCCTCTTGATTGTTTTTGGATTGTCGAGCAAGACGCAGTGGTTGAGTGGACTCTACTACGCTGATTTCATCAGCTTTTACAGCCCTACTCAACTGTGCGGAGGTGGGACGACGAAATCGAATTCTAACGAATTACCGATTTCTGTCCCACTCTCTCTGAATTGATTGATTAAAACCATGAAAATAACTTCATAATCGTCATATTGGTTTCTACCAAACGGGAATAATAAATGTTACCCCCATTAATGTAGAGTTCCATCCCGTTTAAAAGAGAGATAGGGTGGAGGTAAAGATAAGTCTCACCGGTTACATTGCCAAGACTTGGCGCTACTACATCCCGTGAATAAGCGCGGGCCAACTCTAGGGAATTTGTCCCACCGTGTTTTGCGACGTAATCGATGTAGTCTTTCCCAAAATTATAGGCTTGAACGGCTGTCCAGCTATCAACGCCTTTTTTCTTGGCTTCTTTTAACTCATCTGAAAGAGTCTGAATACCTTGGCGAATACTGGCCTTATTATCACTAATGGTATTGGTTTCACCACTTGCACTCTCACTTGCCTGCATGACATCGTCCTCTCGACCTTTGGTCTCAGTATAGATCATAGCAAGAATGAGGTTTTCATTGGCCGTGGTGTCCTCCTCAGCAAGGACTTCTCTAACCAGGGAGCGGTACTGCATGACTTGTTTGACATCATGGTGGATCTGAATTCCCTTGTAGATTCCAAATATTAGTAAGATGAATAAGAAGATCTTCACTATACGTTTAATCATTATTTACTCTGTATATCCTCAATATTTTTGATCAAAATAGAATAGGTTCCGTTCTCGTTTAGAATAAATTCAACAGATTCTGCATCTTCATAGACATTATTCGGAACGATTAGTTCAATTCCATTTGACAATGACAATTTCTGATTTTCGAACTTCTTCAACTGGCGACTTGCATCAATTTCTTCAAAGGTGACAGGCTCAGGTACAGCTTCTTTGACTTGGTCAATAAAACTGAGGCGAGCTGTCAAATTATCGTTGAAAAGATCATCCGCTAATTTCTCAGGAGAGAGTTTATTTTCTTCCTCAATATGGTTAAAAATAGCTGATTTAACCTTTGATTGAAATTGAAAATCATCTGTGTTAAAGCTTTCCGCAATCTTCTGGGCTGTTTTTTCTAGTGCCTTGATCGATTTTTTAGGAGAGATCTTGGGTTGCGCCTGCAACAGATTCTCAGAAAAATAGTTCAAGAAAGTCCCGTTGTACTTGATCCGTTTTTCAATCAAGTGGTATTTACGACTTTGAAGATTGATGACCAAGGCCTCATCAGCACCAGTCCCAAAACCAGGCAAATTATTTTGCGTCAGCTTAATCGGATTGTCCACTTCACCACCAAGATGCGTCAGGGTTTCCCGTAAGGCGATCCGAAGAAAGGCAAAATGGTCCACCCCTTCTTTTGAGAATTGAATGAACACCAAATCGTTGGTCTTTTGATTCTCAGAGATGACAAATTCTTCCTTCCAGCGATTCGCTACTGCGACCGAAGTTTCTAATAGGTCATCTGAGATCATCTCAAGAAAAGGATTGTCCTCTTCGAAAATACCGGTTCTGGCTTCATCCGAGTAGACCCGTTCAATCTTCTTACGCAAGTATTCCTCGATTTTAGGCGTGATATTGAGAAATTTATCTGCCAAATAGAGATCGGTATCGTCTGGGCTAAATTGATGAATGATGGCTTTTTTTACGTAAATATCCATAAGATGGTTTAGTCCTCGTAAAGTGGAAAGGCGTCTGTCAAGGCTTTAACTTGGCTACGCACTTCGTCTAATACTTCTTGATTGTCCGCATTCTTCAGCGCTTTGATCATGAGTTCAGCAACGGTGCGACTTTCTTTTTCACCAAAACCACGAGCGGTGATGGCTGCTGCACCTATCCGAATCCCACTGGTCTTAAATGGAGACAAGGTTTCATAAGGAATAGAGTTCTTGTTGAGGGTGATATTGACTTCATCCAACAAGTTTTGCGCCACTTTCCCATTTTCAACGACTTTAGTGACGTCGACAAGGAAAAGGTGGTTCTCTGTTCCGCCTGAAATAACGCGGAAATCAGGATCTTGCAAAAAGACATCAGCCATGGCCTGACTGTTCTTAATCACATTAGCTGCATACTCTTTAAAGGCAGGATCCAGCGCTTCTTTGAAAGCGACAGCTTTGGCAGCAATGACATGCTCTAAAGGTCCTCCCTGAATACCAGGGAAAATAGCAGAGTTTATTTTCTTAGCTAATTCCTCATCATTGGTCAAGATTAGGCCTCCACGAGGGCCACGAAGGGTCTTGTGAGTGGTCGTTGTCGTGATATGTGCATAAGGAACTGGACTTGGATGGAGACCTGCTGCCACGAGACCAGCAATATGGGCCATATCAACCATGAGCTTAGCTCCTACTGCATCTGCAATCTCACGGAATTTTGAGAAATCAATAATATGAGAGTAGGCTGAGGCACCAGCAACGATGAGTTTTGGCTTCACTTCTTGGGCTTGTTTTAAGATGGCATCAAAATCCAAGAGCTCTGTTTCAGGATCTACACTATAAGACACAAAGTTATAGGTTTGACCAGAGAAGCTCACAGTAGCTCCGTGCGTCAAATGCCCACCGGCAGCTAGATCCATCCCCATGACAGTATCACCAGGCTCAATCAAGGCCATATAGGCAGCACAGTTTGCCTGACTTCCTGAATGCGGTTGAACGTTTGCAAATTTAGCCCCAAAGATTTCTTTGGCCCGTTCGATCGCGAGACTTTCGACCACATCGACCACATCTGTCCCGCCATAGTAACGACGACCAGGATAGCCTTCGGCATATTTATTGGTCAGAATAGACCCTTGAGCAGCCATCACTGCCTTAGAGACAACATTTTCAGAAGCAATCAACTCAATATTGTTTTGTTGACGCTCTTCTTCTTTAGCGATCGCATTCCATAGGTCTGCATCATAGGCTTTGTAATCTTCTTTATCAAAAATCATCGGTCTACTCCTTTATAAAAAATTATTTATGTACATTATCACTGAGGAAGTTTATCATCCTCAAAGGAAAGCTCTGGCACTTGTGCAAGCAAATCAGCTTTTGTAATCGAACCTTGCCGCAAAATCCTGGCCTTGGAACCAGAGATATCCAAAATAGTTGAATCTTGTCCAGTCAAGAAGTCATCATCCTCTATACCAGGAACCACTTGATCAAACTCGCTTACAATAGCCTGATACTTTGTTCCACTTGCATGACCTGAAAGATTGGCTGAGGGACCAACCAAAGGACCGTATTTACGAATTAATTCCAATGTTTTTGGGTGAGCCGGAATACGGAAGCCAACCGTATCCAAGCCTGAATGAATCCAGCCAGGTACATTTTCATTTGCCTGAAGAATAATAGTGAGAGGCCCTGGTAAAAATGAATCAATCAGTTTTGTTAAATAGCTAGGTTGATCTTTCGAATAAATTCGAATTGTATCTTCATCGGCTACATTTAAATTCAGAGCCTTTTCTCTAGGCCTACGTTTTAATTCGTAAATATAATCAACTGCCTCTTGGTCCAAAGCTTTAGCGAAAATACCATAGACTGTTTCAGTTGGCAGAATAACCGCACGGCCTGCTTCTAATTCTTTCTCAATGTGATCCATTGTCTACTACTACCATTCTATCTTGTCCAAATTGGTCTTTCAGAACTCGAACGCGTTTGTCAGGAAACGCTTCTTGAAAGAGCTCTTTTACTTTGGCTCCTTGCTTATAGCCAATTTCTAGATAGATCTTTCCGTCTGGTGTTAAAACACTTGGTGCTTGCTGGGCAATCTTTTCGTAGATGGCATATCCATCACGATCCGCAAAAAGAGCTAAGTGAGGTTCAGAGGCTAAAACATTGGCTCCAACCTCTTCTACATCATCCCGAGAGATATAGGGAGGGTTGGACACTATCAGGTCATAAGGACCTTCTAGTTCGTCCAGTACATCTGACGACTTGAATTCAAGGGCAGCTTCTAATTGCTTGGCATTTTCTTGAGCTAGGGCTAATGCCTCTTCTGAGACATCACTAGCTTGAACCTGCCAGGTAGGTCTAGCAAGGGCTAAGCTAATAGCGATAGCACCACTTCCTGTACCAATATCCAGAACTCGTAAGGCTTTCTCATCGTTTTCTTCGAGAATTAGAGCCACCAACTCCTCTGTTTCTGGGCGTGGAATCAGCACGCGCTCATCCACTGTAAAAACATGGCCACAGAATTCTGCACTACCAATAATATACTGGGCAGGGACGTGATGTTTCAACTGCTCAAAGATGGATAGAAGCAAGGCCTGATCCTCTACTTCCACTTCTTTTTGCAAGGCAAGGACAAAGTCTGTAAAAGTCCAGTTTTTTAAAGCACGATACGCGAAGGAGAGGCTTTCTGCTTCCTCTCCAACGGCTATTAATTCTTCTTCATACTGGGCTAATAATGGTCCCAACAACATTATTTGTTCAACTCTTCTAGTTTTTGTGTTTGATCATACAAGACCAAAGCATCGACCACTTCATCTAATTTACCAGATAAGATGGTATCCAGTTTTTGAAGGGTCAAGCCAATCCGGTGATCGGTCACACGGTTTTGAGGGAAGTTGTAAGTCCGGATCCGCTCTGAACGATCACCAGTACCGATGGTTGACTTCCGTTCAGCGTCTTGCTCGTCTTGGGCAATCTGAGCAAAGTGGTCAGCCACACGCGCACGGATGATCTTCATGGCTTTTTCGCGGTTCTTCTGTTGGGTCCGTTCTTCTTGCATCTCGACCTTGATATTGGTTGGCAAGTGGACGATACGAACGGCTGTTGCGACCTTGTTGACGTTCTGTCCACCTGCACCAGATGCGTGGTAGATATCAATCCGTAGGTCTTTTGGATCAATGTCGTACTCGACTTCTTCGATTTCTGGCATAACTAGAACTGTAGCAGTCGAAGTATGGACACGACCTTGGCTTTCTGTCACAGGAACCCGTTGTACCCGGTGGGCACCAGATTCATACTTGAGTTTTGAATAAACCGATTGACCAGAAACCATGGCTACAACTTCTTTGATCCCACCAACGCCATTGTAGGAAGCTTCCATGACTTCAAAACGCCAGCCTTGGCTTTCCGCGTATTTTTGGTACATTTGTAAGAGGTCGCCAGCAAACAATTGGGCTTCGTCTCCTCCAGCTGCTCCACGGATTTCCAAAATAATGTTCTTGTCATCGTTTGGATCTTTTGGAAGAAGTAAGATCTTCAGTTTTTCTTCGTACTCTTCTTTTTCAGCCTTAGCATCCTTAAGTTCTTGCTTGGCCATTTCTTCCAAGTCCGCATCGCCACCTGCTTCTTTAATCATTTCCTCAGCGTCAACAATGTTTTGAAGGACTTGCTTGTACTCACGGTAAGCTGTCACCGTGTCACGGGTGGAAGCTTCTTCTTTTGAAAGCTCCATAAAGCGTTTGGTATCAGAGACCACATCTGGGTCACTCAGTAATTCTCCTAACTCTTCGTATCGGTCTTCTACAGCTTGTAGTTGATCATAGATATTCATGTTTGCTCCTTAATTCTTGGTTGTTAGATCATAGATTGCTACAATTTCGTTTTCTATGACTTCGCCAGTTTCTTTAAATCCATAATGGAGATAGCAAGATCTCGCTTGATGATTTTCCGGTTCATAAGATAACCAAAGACTTGTTGCTTTTCCAGCTGGCTCTGTTCGAACAAAGTCAATGACTGCATCCATAGTCGGTTTAAAATAGCCTAAACCTTGAAATCGTTTATCGACCATAAAACGAAATAACAAGTAGTTCCCCTTGCTGAGCCCAATTTTCTGGTCATAGGCAATCATAACAAAACCAACTAATACTTCCTTATCATAAACTGCTAAGGGAGCTATAAAATCACCATTTTTATCATATACATAGGCTTCAGCTAAACTAATGGAATTGGATGCAATAAAATTCCTTTGATTTGGATGAACTTCTAGATTTAAAACGTCAAAATAATTCTCTATTGTAATTTCTTTTAAACAAATAGACATTATTATCCTCTCTAAAACGTTCTAGACGCTTTCGGTTGGTATGTCTGGATTAAAATAATGCTTGCGGCAAACGGAGATATAGGTCTCGTGTCCACCAATCTGGATCTGCTCTCCATCGTAGACAGGTTTGCCCGCTTGGGTACGCAAGACCATGGTCGCCTTGCGGGAACAGTATTGGCAGATGGTTTTGATCTCCTCAATTTTGTCGGCTAACAAGAGGAGGTGTTTGGAACCTTCAAAGAGTTCATTTCGGAAATCATTTTTGAGGCCAAAAGCCATGACCGGCACATCCAGTTCATCCACGACTCTTGCCAAGTCATAGACATGGTGTCGTTTCAAAAACTGGGCTTCATCGATTAAGACACAGTAAGGTTTGATCGTTTGGTTTTTAATAAAGCCAAAGATATCCGTATCGTCTTCAATTGCAACGGCTTCTCGTTTCATACCGATCCGACTAGAAACCACTCCTACTCCATCTCTGGTATCGATTGCCGAGGTCATGATGACGACGCCCTTGCCTTGCTCTTCATAATTATGGGCCACCTTCAAGATCTCAATGGTTTTCCCCGAGTTCATGGTCCCATATTTATAATATAATTGTGCCATTTTCCTTCTGTTCTCTCTAAAATGTGTTTCATTATCATTTTACCATAATTTTGCTAAGCTTTGTATCCCAAAATGTGATAAAATAGTCCTATAAAAAATTTAGGAGGTGGCCATATGCCATTTGTACGAATTGACCTATTTGAAGGACGCACCTTGGAACAAAAGAAAGCCTTGGCCAAGGAAGTAACTGAAGCTGTTGTCCGCAATACTGGCGCTCCTCAGTCAGCTGTTCACGTTATCATTAATGATATGCCTGAAGGAACCTACTTCCCTCAAGGTGAAATGCGCACCAAATAATGGTTCCACTAAAAAAACCTTTCTTGCTTGTGATATCACATAGCAGGAAAGGTTTTTTCTTATTTTTCTTGGGCTTGACGTTCTGCTTTCCGTTCTTCGAATTCTTCGTCACTCATCAAGGTTCCGCCGACATTGGCTGATTTGGCAAAGGCTGTATAACGACGCAACCAACCGCTGGATATTTTTGATTTGAATGGTTTCAAGTGTTTGCGACGTTCTGCAAGAGTTGCATCATCAACAAGCAAATCAATGGTACGATTTGGAAGATCGATCACGATTTCATCCCCATCTTCAATCAAGGCGATATTTCCACCTTCTGCTGCTTCTGGGGAAACGTGACCAATCGCAATTCCACGAGTAGCTCCTGAGAAACGACCATCCGTAATCAGTGCCACATCCTTACCAAGACCGCGTCCGACAATCTTAGAGGTTGGTGCCAACATTTCTGGCATACCAGGTCCACCCTGAGGACCCTCGTAACGAATGACAACGACATGTCCCTTCTTGACTGTTCCATTGTCAATCAACTCAAGGGCTTGATCTTGTGAATCGCAGCAGATGGCCTTCCCACGGAATGTGGTCACAGATGGATCTACCCCACCGACCTTGATAACAGCTCCATCCTGAGCAATATTTCCGTAAAGGATCGACAAACCACCTACAGGTGAAATAGGATGCTCAATTGGATGGATAATTTCTTCATTTTTAATTTCGGCACCAGCTACGTTTTCTTTCAAGGTTTTACCAGTAACTGTAATACGATCACCCTTAATGGCACCTTTTTTGATCAACTGATTGATAATGGCTGGAACACCACCAGCTTCATGCACATCATGCATGGTGTAAACACTTGAAGGTGCAATTTTAGAAAGATAAGGTGTCTTCTTGGCAATCTCGTTGATATCTTTGAGATCATAGTCAATCCCTGCTTCACGCGCAATAGCGAGCGTATGAAGCACCGTATTGGTAGAACCACCCATGGCCATATCGAGCGCAAAGGCATCATCAATGGCTTCTTTGGTCACAATATCCCGTGGGCGGATACCCTTTTTAATATTCTCTACCAATTGTTTGGCTGCTTGGCGAACCAATTCTCGACGTTCATCTGAAACAGCTAGAATGGTACCATTTCCAGGAAGAGCAAGGCCTAATACTTCCATCAAACAGTTCATGGAATTGGCAGTAAACATACCAGAGCAAGAGCCACAAGTTGGGCAGGCATTTTTTTCCAAGAAATCCAGCTCATCCATGCCCATATCACCAGCTTGATAAGTACCGACAGCTTCAAACAAACTTGAGAGCGTCGCCTGATGCCCCGTCATGTCAACGCCACCCTTCATAGGTCCACCAGAACAAAATACGGCTGGCACATTGGTCCGCATGGCTGCCAAAATCATACCTGGTGTAATTTTATCACAGTTGGGAATATAGAAAACACCATCAAACCAGTGGGCATTGATGACTGTTTCAGCAGCATCTGCAATTAACTCGCGTGATGGCAAACTATAACGCATCCCGATATGGCCCATCGCAATCCCGTCATCGACCCCGATGGTATTAAATTCAAAAGGAATCCCACCAGCCTCGCGGATAGCTTCCTTGGCAACATCTGCTAACTCACGCAGATGAACATGGCCTGGAACGATATCAATATAGGAGTTACAAATGGCAATAAAGGGCTTTTGCATATCCTTTGCTGATTTTACTTGCCCTGTTGCATAGAGGAGACCACGCGCTGGTGCTCGGTCGATCCCCATTTTGATCATATCACTTCTCATCTTGTTCTCCTTCTAGTTCTTCATTTCTACCTCCTAATCTTACCACTTTGACATCAATTGTCAAGAACTTTCAGAAAATTTATAATATTCACGGTAGACAAAAAGCCTAGTTTCCCAGACTTCATTTTAGTTTGTTTGCTTTTTTTCGATTTGCCAGAGCCGAAGTTGGTAACAAATTCCACTCACGACAAGGCTAGAAATAAGACCTATCCAATAAGCATAGGGACCCAAGTTGGTCACATAATCAAGGAAAATCCCTAGTGGGATAGAGATACACCAATAACTAAAGACTCCTAATAAGAAAGGAACCGTTGTATCCTTATAACCCCGCAAAATCCCTTGAAGGGGGGCTGCGAAGGTATCGGCTACTTGGAAAAAGAGGCTATAGGTCATGAAAATCGCTGTTTGTTGGACAAAGATTGGATCCTTGCCGTATAGCCCTGCCAGTTGGAAGCGGAATGTATAGAGAAAGACGAGGGTGACAATGGCAAAGCCAAAGGCTGTCAGCCGTCCCAAACGGCAATATTGTTTGACCACTTCTGGTCTTCCTGCTCCCAGTTCGTAAGATACGATAATCGCCATGGTACTGGAGATACTAACCGGGAAAGCATACATCAGGGTCGAAAAATTCATGGCTGATTGGTGACTCGCGATGGTAAGTGATGGGAATTTTGCCATTAATAAACCAACCAGCGAGAAGATGATGACTTCTGCAAAAACAATTCCACCGATTGGAAGCCCAAGTCGCAATACTTCTTTCATCCCTTTAAAATCATAAGGTTGCGGCTTCCACAATTGGAAAGGTGCTACCTTAGGGTGCTTGCACAAAATTAAAACCGCAATAACCAGCAAGACCCAGTAGGCCAGAGAGGTTCCAAGTCCTGCTCCTGCTCCTCCCATCTCAGGAAAACCAAATGCCCCATAGATCAGGATATAGTTAAAACAAGCATTCAAAGGCAAGAGCAAGAGCATCAAGTACATGGATAGACGCGTCATTCCCAAAGTATCGAGGAAGGTCCGCACGATACTAAAGAGCAACAAAGGTAAGATTCCTAGAGAAAGGAAATATAAATAGCGAATGGCTATTTGGGCAACAACATTTTCTAAACCGATCTGCTTGAGAATCATGGGCGCAATCCCCCAAACAAACCCTATTAAGAGAATAGCCATACCAAATGACATATAGAGGAATTGGTAAAAATCGCCAGCAATCCGTTCTTTATTTCCCTTGCCTAAGTGATGCCCAACAATCGGCGTCAGCGCAGAGACAATCCCGGTCAGGAAAGTAAAAAATGGATTCCACAGACTGGTAGCTGTAGAAACACCAGCCAAATCAAGGGTCCGGTACTGACCAGTCATGGCTGTATCGACAAAGCTGGCTGAATAATTGGCCAATTGGTAGATTAAAATCGGCAAAAATAGACTCAAAAACAAGCGCAAGCGCTCTTTAAAGTGATAGGTTACATACATGATTCTACTCTCTTCTCGTCAAATAAGATTTTCTCCTCTTCCACTCTACTATATGTTTCCTTAAAAGTCAAAAAAACCGAAGATCCAAGGACCTCCGGTTCATGTGAGATTAGTGTTTATTGCGGTTTAAAATAGCATTGAGAACGATCGCCAAGACACTGGCAACGACAATTCCGTTCGCAAAGAACATTTGGAATCCTGTTGGAAGGCCATTGAAGAGAGTGCTGTTGTTCAAACCAACCCCTGCAGCAATCGATACAGCAGCGATCAAGAAATTGTGCTCATTGTGTTCAAAATCAACACGCGCAAGAATCTGCATCCCTTGAATCGATACAAAACCAAACATGACCAGCATCGCTCCCCCAAGAACTGGACTTGGAATGATTTGTGCCAAAGCTCCAAACTTAGGAAGGAGACCTAGAAGTACAAGGAAACCAGCCGCATAGTAGATTGGAAGACGAGTCTTGATACCAGACAATTTCACCAAGCCAACGTTTTGTGAGAATCCAGTGTAAGGGAAGGTGTTGAAGATACCACCGAGGAGAACGGCCAACCCTTCAGCGCGGTACCCATTGCGAAGGCGCGTGCTATTAATTGGATCTTTGGTAATATCAGAAAGAGCGAGATAGACACCTGTTGATTCCACCATAGAAACTGTTGCGATGATACACATCATTAAGATGGAGGTGATTTCAAACTTAGGAGCTCCAAAGAAAAAAGGTGTTGGAACGTGAACGACTGGTGCTTGCGTCACAGGTGTGAAGTCTACCAAGCCCATAGAAGTCGCAATGGCAGTACCTACGATCAAACCAATCAAAATTGAAATGGATTTAATAAAACCAGTCGTATAGATATTAACGACTAAAATGATGAGAATAGTCACCACAGCCAAAATCAAGCTTTGAACGGTTGGTTTTGGCGCATTATTTCCCATATTTCCAATCGCTACTGGAATCAAGGTCAAACCAATGGTTGTAATAACGGATCCCGTTACAATTGATGGGAAGAGGTTGGCAATCTTAGAGAAGAAACCAGAGACAAGGATGACATAAATCCCTGAGACAATCAAAGCACCAAACATGGCACCACTACCATGGCTAGCCCCGATCATGCTGAGAGGAGCCACAGACTGGAAGGCAACCCCAAGGACTACCGGAAGACCGATCCCAAAGTATTTATTGAGCTGCACTTGAAGGAAAGTTGCGACCCCACACATGAAGATATCTGTAGAGATGAGATAGGTTAGTTGATGAGCGTTATAGCCCAAAGCTCCTGCGATCATAATCGGCACCAAAATAGATCCCGAATACATGGCCAAAAGGTGTTGCAAGCCTAGAATGGCCGCCTGTGAATGGCTTTCTTGTTTTTGCATTAGATGTCTGCCTCCTTAAATACAACCTGACCATTTTCAAAACGGTCCAAACGTGCGAGGGATACAACTGGATATCCCAACTCTTCTAACAATCCCCGT
Organism: Streptococcus caecimuris; assembly: GCF_943193075.1. NCBI lineage: Bacteria > Bacillati > Bacillota > Bacilli > Lactobacillales > Streptococcaceae > Streptococcus > Streptococcus caecimuris. The sequence goes on from NZ_CALPCT010000006.1 coordinate 84,307, forward strand.
CCATCTTGGAAGGATTTTTCAATCACGATCCCAATCGCTTCGACTTGAGCCCCGGCTTGTTCGATGATTTGAATCAAGCCTTTGGCTGCTTGGCCATTTGCAAGGAAATCGTCAATGATCAAAATCTTATCTGATGGATCCAAGAATTTACCCGCAATCGAAACGGTGCTGGTCACTTGCTTGGTAAAGGAATAAACCTCAGCCGTCAAAATGCCTTCATTCATCGTGATGTTTTTCGCCTTCTTAGCAAAGATCATGGGAACATCCAAGGCTTCAGCTACATAAAGGGCTGGCGCAATTCCAGACGCTTCAATGGTTACGACTTTCGTCACGCCAGCATCTTTGAACCGGTCCGCAAAGGTCTGACCAATTTCTTTCATCAATTTGAAATCCACTTGGTGGGTCAAAAAGGAATCCACCTTGAGGATATTCTCACCCAAAACATTGCCATCTTTTAAGATGCGCTCTTCAAGTAATTTCATACTTCCTCCTACTTTTTTAAAAATCCTCTACTTCATTCACAAAATACAAAAAGGCCTGCTAAGCAAGCCTTGAAATCTCTCTAGAAAGAGAAATAATCCCGACTTACTTATTGTTAGGTGTTCCGGCACCTTGTAGAAACATCACGCCTATTCGTGAAATAAATAAGTAATTCAATTAGTGTGCATCGCCATTCCAGATAGAATTCTTAACGATCACATAGTCAACATGTTTCAAATCTGCTAATTTTCGGCCTCCTGCATAAGAGATCGAACTTTGCAAATCTTGTTCCATTTCTGTCAAGGTATCTTGCAAATGACCCTTGGCAGGCAATAAAATCTTCTTACCTTCGACGTTCTTATATGCACCTTTTTGGTACTCTGAAGCAGATCCATAGTACTCTTTGAAAGACTCTCCATCAATCTCTACTGTTTTACCAGGACTTTCAATATGTCCTGCAAAGAGAGAACCGATCATGACCATAGATGCCCCGAAACGAATCGATTTGGCAATATCACCATGAGTCCGAATACCACCATCCGCAATGATTGGCTTACGCGCTGCTTTTGAGCACCAGCGAAGAGCAGCCAATTGCCAACCACCTGTACCAAATCCAGTCTTCACTTTAGTGATACAAACCTTACCAGGGCCGATTCCGACCTTAGTCGCATCAGCTCCCGCATTTTCCAATTCACGAACAGCTTCAGGTGTTCCAACATTTCCAGCAATGACAAAGGTATCTGGCAATTCTTTCTTGATGTGTTGAATCATCCGAATGACACTATCCGCATGACCGTGTGCGATATCAATAGTGATGTACTCAGGCGCATCTGCCTTCAATTGACTCACAAAGTCGTATTCGTATTCCTTAACACCGACTGAAATGGAAGCGATCAAACCTTGCTCATGCATGCGTTTGACAAAAGGAATCCGACCCTCTTCATCAAAACGGTGCATGATGTAGAAGTAACCACCACGCGCCAACTGCTCTGCCACATTCTCATCCAAGATTGTCTGCATATTTGCAGGGACAACGGGAAGCTTGAAGGTATGCTTACCAAATTGGACGGTTGTGTCTGCTTCTGAGCGGCTATTGATGATACATTTGTTGGGGATCAACTGAATATCTTCATAGTCGAAAATAGGAAATTCATTTAACATAGATTGAAAAATCTCTTTTCTAAAAACTGACCTACCTATGCGCAAGCGCATCGCTACGTCTCTTGACGTTTCCTTGATAGATTATACCAAAGATACGGACCTAATGCAACGGGAATGATTTTATAGGAAATAACGTTCGGAAATTACAAAACAAAAACCCGTTTCAAAAAGAGAAACAGGTTTTATTTATGAACATTTTGGAGCCAATTGTTGACTTCTCTAGCTACAATTTCAGGCGCCTCTGTATACAGTTCGTGCCCCAAACCATCTAGCAAGACTTGCTTGATCTGGGGATCTAGTTGCTTCAGAGCTTCTTTTCTCCATTCAGGCTCTTCTTGGTACCGAGGTCCAATAAAGAGGACAGGCAGGTCTGCCAGTGGAATCTGGTAAGTCTTGATCTGATGCCGTAGACGCAATAAAGCCATGACCTTTTCGAGATCCAGATTTAATTCATATTGTTCACTCACTGGATTCCAGCGATAGCTAGCCTCAACTGCTTTTCGCGCTATAGGCGTCGGATCTGCTCCATCACCAAGTTCTGATAACACAGCTTCTTCAAAAGTTGCAAAGACTTGCTGCTGCATGAAAGACGCCGTTCCTTCTAGTTCTTCTTCAAGAGGCAGGATCTTTTCCATATCCAGATAACCCCCATCCAGGAGAATCAAAGCCTGGATCTGAGGAAACTCACTAGCCAGATAACGGGCCAAATCTCCACCCAAGGAATGCCCCAATAAACAGATCTCTTCCGCCTGGCCGATCTGACCTTGAAACCAAGCACGAAGATCTTTTTCTGTCCGAATCATTTCCCTATAGGGATCTAGAAAGGTCACAGGAAAGCTAAGCTCTTCAATAAGTGGAGCTAGATGGTAGCCATTGCTACCTAGGCCACCGATAAAATAAAACTGCATGTGTTTTGTCTCTTTTCTATAAGATTAAAAGCTTATGAAAGCTATACATATTTAGTCATCCTTTGTATACTATCATACCGAAATACAGTTTGAAGTTCAAGTTAGTCACTAGCTAGGGAAATTGGATAAGCAAAAAGAGACCACAGGGTCTCTATCTGAATGAATAAGAAAAAAAATCCACTCACTCGTAGGTGAAATGGATTGTTTCTTTATTAACGGTTCAACAAGAAATTGAACAATTTTTCGACAATTTTTACGACCAACCAGCATAAGAATCCGATATAGCTGAAATAGAAAATGAGTGACAAAATCGTAATAATCATGGTTTCCTCCTTCGTCGATTGCAAGTACTTGTCTTATTATACCTTTTTATGCAATCGAACTCAATAGAATTTTGAAAATTGTCTGATTATTCTTTTTCTTCTTTAGCTTCTTTGGCGTCTTGATCGGCTTCTTCACTGCCTTTATTGACAGCTGTCTTAAATTCAGCAAACATTTTGCCGATGGACTGGCCCAACTCTGGTAGGCGTTTTGGTCCAAAAATCAAGAGGGCGCCCAGGATGATGATGATCAAACCTGGTGCTCCAATATCACGTAAAATTCCCATTAGTTTCTCCTTTTTCTTGAATAGATGACTTTACTGATGGCGACACTGACTTCAAACAAGAGGATCAAAGGGAATGTCATAGCCAAGTCACTGATAAAGTCTGCAGGGGTTAGCACGACGGCTAAGACCAGCAGTACAAAGTAAGCGTATCGTCGGTAGGTTATTAAAAACTGTGGTGTCAAGAGCCCAATCGAGGTCAGAAAAGCGACCAAAACTGGTAACTCGAACAAGACCCCTAAAGGCAAGGTGGTGTGCCATAAGAAGGTTAAATAATTTTGTGCCGTCAATTGGGTATCAAACAGCCCATCTCCCAAGCGCATCAAGACCTTTAAAATAGCTGGGCTGACAAAGAAATAACCAAATGCAAGCCCCAGCACAAAGCAAACAAAGCTAGCTGGGATGTAGGCAAAGACTGCACGCGCCTCTTTCTCCTTCAGAGCCGGTCTTACGAATTGCCAAATCTGGTAGACAATAAAGGGCAAGGTCAGGCTAAAAGCTGTGAGATTAGCCAGCGATACATAGATCCAGAGGATATCATTCGGTCCCAGTACTAGCAGTTTTTGATGCAGGCTAGCCGTCAAGGCTTGATAGAGTTCTCCACCAAATACAAAGGCTACGATGAAGACGATAATATAACACAAGACCACCGCGATCAATCGTTTTCGAAATTCGACCAAATGTTCAACAATGGTCATTTCATCTGCTCTACTCTTTGCCATGTTGTCTCACCGTAACGAGTGCGATCAAGACCACAAAGATACATTGAGGAAGAAGAACTTCCCAGCTTGGATAGATCCCCGCCCAATCGATGGTTGGAAGTCCATTGACCAAATGGCTAGGTAGGATATTGGTCAACTGCAGGGCGTGGATGCTGACACCGAGCATCTTGAAGGCCAAAGCGTAAATCAACCACGTCAGAATGAAAAAGATTCGATGAGGTTGGATAGCTTGACTAGCCTTGGTCATCGCCACTGCAATGATGATGAGAACGGCTATGGCAAGCCCGATTCCCAGTAAGAAATTCGCGGTTGTAATCCGCGGAATAATCCCGACATAGAAGAGAATGGTCTCAGCCCCTTCACGAAAGACTGCTAAGAAACTGAGCGCAAACATCGAGACAAAGCTTCCTGTAGCCGTCACTGTCTTCATCTGACGGTCCATAAAGGCATTCCACTGTTTGACAGAGGACTTGCTATGGAGCCAAATTCCGATGAGGATCATCATGACCACAGCGAAAATCCCAACGCCACCTTCAATGATTTCCCGGTTAGACCCCGAAGTAACAGCTGGAAATGCTACTTGAAGAATAAGAGCGATCGCTGCACTGGCAAGAACACCAGCAATGGCTCCACCGTAGACCCATTTGAGGCCTTTCCTCATCTTAGCAGCCTTAAGGGTCGTCACAAGCGCCATAACGATCAGAAGGGCTTCTACTCCTTCACGCAGAAGAATCAACATGGCATCAAAAGCGTTGTAAGAAGCTGTCGTATCGATCGCAGACAGGTCTTGGATCAAGGCCTGTAATTTCTCTTGATAGGCTTTTTCTTTCCCCTTGACCATAATAATCGGAGATTCACTCTCTACGCGCGTGTAGAGACTGGGATTGGTCGTGCTGACATCCCCTTCGATAGTTGGCCAGATAGTGATGAACTGCTTCATAGTCGCTGCAGCAGACTTATCGTCGCCGGATTGGAATTGGCTTTGCGCCTTCTCCAAAAGCTTGATCCCATCGTTCAACGTCAAATCCGTACTAGCACTGCTAATGGCTTCTCCTTTTACAAAGGCATCAATCCCATTTTTGAGGTCATCATAAGAGGACTGGATGTTGGTAAAATCGGTAGGCTCTGTTTCAATACTACTGCGCAAGAGCGAAATGGCCGTCTCGATTTTGCCATAGTAGGCTGTGCTGTGATCTCTTACCACCGCTTCATTTCGCGTCCAGGTATTATTGAGATCTGCATAGGTTTGACGGGTTTTATCTAGATCCTTAGCTGTAATGGCCTCTTGTAGGTTCTTAAAATAAGGAGCGAGCCGACTGACAAGTTTGTCTTTTTCTGCCTCTAAATCGACCGGATTTTGCTCTTTTTCAAAAGCGAGCAAGGCTGATGAGATCTTGGTAAGATCGTCTTTGGTTACCTCCCCTTTTATAGCCAGGGCTTGGTTAACTTTTTTCCCTGCCTTGGAATCATGGTGATCTTTGGATTCAAAATCATCCTGAATCTCAGCGATCAATGCCTTGGCCTTATCCTGGTTCTTATTTTCTACAGCGGTTGTTGCATCTGTGATCTTGATAAAGAGATCGCTATAAGACTCCGCAGCCACTGGATGAGTCCAGAACAAGGCAAGAAGGCCGAACAAGATCAAGAGTTTATTCAAAGAGTGCTTGACCAAGATACCCTCCTTTCTCAACGCCTGCAAAGCAAGCAAAGAGTCCACTTCCGATATGGGTGATGTACTCGTTCATTTTGTCCACTGCGCCCAAATTGGTTTGGATTTTGACAAAGCTGTTCGGATCCTTTTGAAAGGCGATAAAGATCAAGCCGGCATCAAATTGCCCGGTCTGTTCATTGATGCCATCCGAATAGGAATATGACCGGCGTAAAATTGGTCGATCGACTTCTTTAGCCAAGCGGACATGTGAATCTACTGGTAGCTTAGATAAATCTACTTCATCAAATTCGTTGGTTTTACCAAAGGGAGCACCGGACTCCTTGTAGCGACCAAAGGTATTTTCCTGCTCCTGCAAATTGGTTCGGTCCCAAGTTTCCAAGTGCATTTGCACTAGGCGAAGAGCCATATAGGAACCACCCTTCATCCAATCCTTGCTGTCAGTCCAGACGACCTTATCAAAGTCCTTCTCCGTCGTGACATTTGCTGTTCCATCCTTGAAGCCAAAGAGGTTGCGGGGCGTTTCTTTTCGGTCACCAATAGCTGCAAATCCTGATTTGCTCCACTTCATGGTAATGGTATTTCGACCCTTACGAATCAGATTTCTCACCGCATGAAAGGCTACTTGCTCATCATCTGCACAGGCTTGAATAACGATATCGCCACCAGTATATTTGTCCTGCAACTGCTCCTTTGGAAATGGAGGCAAATCACGAAAGAGTTTCGGACGTTTGGACTCCAAGCCCAGCTTCTTTAGAAAGGAAGCAGAAACCCCAAAAGTCAGGCTCAAGCGATAGGGGTTAAGTCCTACTGTTTCACCAGTATCTGTTGGTGGCAAGAGGGCATTGGCCCCATCTTTTTTGACCAACTCTCCTTCGACTAATTTACTACTATAATCAGTCCAGTCTTTAAAGAGCTGGATGACTTCTTTTTTGTCCGTCGTGTGAAGGTCTAACACCACCAAGTAGCAAGCCTTCTGCATGGCCGTCGTAATTCCTGCTTGGTGCTTGCCATAAAAGGAGATGTCTTCATCCCCATCATAAGCTTTTTTGCTAAAACTGTCTTGATTAGCGAAAAAAGCAGATGCACCAGAGAGGCCCAGAGCTAGACCAGCCCCTCCAATACCTGCTTTTTTAAGAAATTCACGACGGTCCATTTTTTTATCTAAAAATTTTTCGTCAGCCATGTTTCTTATTTCCCATCTAAAATCACACCCATTTGAGATAATGGTTCACCAAGTTTGGTCACAGCTTCTGCCAATTCCTTGGTATCTTCATTAGATAAATCTGTGTAAGACTTATAGTTTGAATCATCTGTCATGTGTTTGTCCAATAAAGCATTGACATTCTTGAATTCTGCTTCCAAAGTTTTAACCAATTTAGCATCTTTTTTCTCAATCAAGGGTTTAAAGAGAGAGAAGATCTTTTCAGCCCCTTCAATATTGGCACGGAAGTCGTAAAGATCTGTATGAGAGAAGACTTCTTCTTCACCCGTAATCTTTTGCGTTGCCACTTCATTAAGCAAATCAACAGCTCCGGTCAACATGATATCCGGTGTGACTTCTACTGTAGCAATTTTAGCTTTCAACTCCTTGATATCGTTCACCAGTTGGTCAGCGTATTTGTCTGTTCCATCTGTGGTATTGTTTTCCCAAAGAATGCGCTCAATCCGGTGGAAACCTGACCAGCCATCTTCTGATTTATTTTCATCCACATAATCCACCAAGCGGTAGTCGATCTTGACATCCGATTCTCCGAAAGTTTCAGCAATCGGTTCAGAACGTTCATAGGCCATACGGATCAAGGGGTATTGCTTTTTAGCTTCTTCCAAATTTCCAGCTTTTAGGGTATCTCGAAATCCTTCTGTATCCTTGAGCAATTGGTCGATTTGCATTTCGACAAAGTCTTTGTATTCAGCCGTCGCATTGTCCAAGGTCTTTTGGTCAGCCTTTGACAACTGCACCGTTGAGCTGGTTTGCGTCTTTTGACTTGACTGTTTGCTAGTAGAATTTGCACACCCTGCTAAAAGAGCAACACTCAATAAGAGTAGACTATATTTTTTCATTAAAGACTTCTCCTCATTTGTTCTTGCCCTTATTTTACCAGATGTTTTCTCATTTTTCAATAATTGTCTGAAAATTTAATAATAGAAAAACATTTATGAGAATCTGTCTTTTACAAAAGAATATCTTTGACCCGTCCAATTTCAGATTCTTTAACCACCACAAAGATACTATCCCCTAGATACAAGCGGGTCGCACCATTGACCGTATAGCTCTTACCGCTTCGCATTTGCGTGGTGATCAAGATATCTTGAGGGAGGTGCAGTTCATGGACTTGCTTACCTGCTATCTTTTCTGATACAGGGATCTCGATCAGGGTCAACTCTCCTTCTTCTTGCGCCTTATCCGGTAACAATTGCTCCAGCATGGCTTCATAGACTGGCGCTCCATGGAAGAGATCCATAATTATATAAGCTACCAAGGTGACCATACCTAGTGGCATTAAACTACGAATATCCCCGACCATCTCTGTCACCAAGATCATCGCTGTTAAAGGCGCTTTTGAAATAGCCCCAAAATAGCCACTCATACCTAAAATGATGAAAAGAGGCAGCTGGTTTTGAGAGATAAAGCCAATGTTTTGGAGAAAGGTTCCAACGATGGCTCCTAAAAGAGATCCTAATGCTAGTATGGGCAGGAAGATGCCACCTGGCAAGCCACTACCATAGCTCAACATACTCCAAATGAAACGGATCACAAAATAGAGAAGGATGGTCAGCACTGGATACGGTACTCGAGCTAAATCCAAGACCAATTGGTTTCCACCACCAAGAATCTGAGGAAGGAAATAGCCGATTGGAAGAATCAAGACAAAGGCAAATAAAGAGGAATAATGTGAAGTAACACGGAAAAACTTCTCTAGCAAACGATACAGGCGACCGATATTGAGAACCACTATTTCGTAGACATAACCCGCTGCCCCTAAAAAGACTCCAAGAAAAAGATAAATCCAGTACTGAGACAGATGGAGTGGCGGAATATTTTGTGGCATATGAAGCACTGGTGTTTGACCAAAGACATTGAGTGAAATAAAATTAGCCGTCAAACTAGCAGCCAAGGTTGAAATCCAAAAGAAGCGTGAAAAATGATGGTAGACCTCTTCAACCACAAATAAGAGCCCCGCTATAGGTGCATTAAAGGCAGCGGCAAGGCCAGCAGCAGCCCCACTTGCAATCAAAGATCGCTCCTCAACCGGACTGACCCTCAAATGATGGGCCACTCCTTTTCCACCCATTGCCCCTAATTGAATACTAGGACCTTCACGACCAAGCATCAAGCCACTTCCGATGGCCAAGACACCTAAAATATACTTCTTCCACAGAGTATCCCACCAGCTCACCGCCAAGAGGCCCTTGAGTTCCGCTTCGACTTGCGGAATTCCTGATCCCTTGATATCCCGATTGGTGCGAATAAGGCGACCAGCAATCAGTACGATCACCCCATAACCCAATAGCATAGCAAGTAAATAAAGTGGTTGACCAGGCATCTCCTTGTAAACGCCTTGAACAAAATGAAAAATATGTTCGATCAAAAAACGAAAACTCGAGACGATACAGCCCACAACGATCCCAACCAGAACACCTCTGACAATATGGGCCACAATCGAACTAGAGGCAAATTGAAATTCATTTTTAATGGCTTCTTCTTTAGCAGACATTCCTAACTCCTTCAAACTCTTATCCTATTCATTATACCTTATTTCACTGCCTCTGAATACATGTAAAGACAGAAAAAAACAAAACTACCCTTGTTAGTTTTGTTTAGAATGTGGACAAACCATTTTATCCAATAAAAATAAGTTAAGAAATTCTACAAAGAAATATAAATATGTCCTATTTATGGAACGAATAAAGAAAAGTCAAAACTTTCCGCTGTGAGAAAAGTGCCTGAAACAATACAGTTTCAGGCACTCGGAATTATTGAGACCTTAGGCTCAATAATTAGTCATGGAACTTCTACGAAGTTCCATGACGTCCGTACTCACC
>NZ_CALPCT010000007.1:0-87934 GCF_943193075.1 Streptococcus caecimuris
GTAGAGCCCACTCAACCACTGCGTCTTGCTCGACAATCCAAAAATAATTGAGAGGCTAGGATTTTTGTCCCAGCCTCGTTTTTGCTTGGATCGATTTGAAAAGAAGCTGACCGATCTAAGAGAGCTTGAATGGATGAACACAATGAAAACTTTATGAGAATTTCACAATTTTGGTTGACAGTCTTGAAAAAAAGGAGTAGAATAACCCCTGTTTTATGAAAAGAGGCAGGGAATTCCCGGCCTCATGATCTTTTTTCAAGGAGTTTTTTATGTTTTCAACATTGAAAAAATGGTTTATTGGCCGTCCGTTGAAATCTGGTGCAGAAGGTGAAGGCGGATTGCTAGGGAAAATGCAGGCTTTGGCCATGCTCTCTAGTGACGCACTTTCTTCTATCGCCTACGGTCCAGAGCAAGTTATCCTGGTCTTGATGACCGTATCAGCAGGAGCCATTTGGTGGTCCATTCCAATTGGGATTGTGGTCCTGATTCTCCTAGCCAGTTTAACAATTTCTTATCGCCAGGTCATTCATGCCTACCCTCAAGGGGGAGGGGCCTATATGGTGACTACGGAGAACTTGTCTCCCAAAGCGGGTTTGATTGCTGGTGGTAGTCTCTTGGTCGATTACATGCTGACGGTAGCGGTATCTGTTTCTTCCGGTGCAGATGCCATCACGTCAGCGATTCCATCTCTTCATCCTTATAATCTTCACATTTCCATTTTATTGGTCTTGATCTTGATGCTGATGAACCTTCGGGGACTGCGCGAATCGGCTACTTCCTTGATGATTCCGGTCTATCTGTTCATTGTCAGTACCATTGCCTTGATCGGCTATGGTGTGATCCAAATCTTGACGGGTCACTTGGCCTATAACGCAACTGCTCATGTGGGTCAAACCATTTCAGGGGTTAGTGTCATTCTCTTATTGCGGGCCTTTACGAGTGGATCGGCTTCACTAACAGGGGTTGAAGCCATCTCCAATTCGGTTCCTTTCTTTAAGAAACCAAAAGCAAAGAATGCAGCCTCTACCTTGACCATCATGGCTTTGATTTTGGGGATTATGTTTGCAGGGATTACCTTCCTCAATTACTGGGTGGGTGTCGTTCCGGCAAAAGGGGTAACAACTCTAGCCCAAATGGCCCAAGCCATCTTAGGGAATTCCCCAGTCGGACAAGCCTTCTTTTACGTCTTCCAATTATCAACAGCCTTGATCTTGGCAGTTGCGGCTAATACCGGTTTCTCAGCCTTTCCAATGTTGGCCTTTAACATGGCTAAAAATAAATACATGCCACACATGTATATGGAAAAAGGGGATCGTCTGGGCTATTCTAATGGGATTTTGACCTTGGCGATTGGTGCCATCGTTTTGCTCTTGATCTTTGATGGGCAAACAGAAAGCTTGATTCCGCTTTATACCATCGGGGTCTTCATTCCTTTTGCCCTTTCTCAAACAGGGATGGTGATCCACTGGAAACGCCAATATCAAAAAGGATTTCTTAAGTATTCGCTTGCCAATATCCTGGGGGCAGCCATCTGTTATGGGATTGTCTTGATCCTCTTATTATTCCGTTTGCGTGAGATCTGGCCCTTCTTCCCTATTATTGGTCTCTTGCTTTGGATGTTCTTGAGTATCCGTAATCACTATGATAAAGTTGCGGCTCAATTGCGCTTGGGAGGTAAGATTGAAAAGACAAGTTATGCGGGCAATACCGTGATTGTCCTTGTTGGGAATGTCACTCAGGTAAGTGTGGGAGCTATGAGTTATGCAAATAGCCTAGGAAACGATGTTATAGCTATGCACGTCTCAACGGAAGAAACCAAGGTTAAAGATGCGGAAGTGGCGGAAGAATTTAAGCATTATTTCCCTCATATTCGCTTTGAAAATGTCATGACCAGTTACCGGGATATTATCCAGCCAACAGTTGAATTTGTCTCAAAAGTAGCTGAGGAAGCCAAGGAAAAAGGCAACACTGTTACAGTCTTAGTTCCTCAATTTATTCCTAAAAAACATTGGCAAAATATTCTCCACAACCAAATGAGTTTGAAATTGAAGTATGCACTTCGTTGGCATGAAGAAGTGGTTGTGGCAAGCTATTCTTACCATTTGTCTGAATAAACACCGTATATAGAAAAGATGTCTGCTTGAGCAGGCATCTTTTTGGATTTTCTTACACGAAAAAAACCACTCGAAAGTCTTGTAAGATACAGCCTTGATCTTGAAAAAATGTTTAAAAAATGCTAGAATAAAAAGAACATTTTAGATTTTGAAAAATTCAAAGTAAGGAAAAAAATGGCAAATTTATTAAAAACAATTATTGAAAATGATCGAGGCGAAATCAAACGCCTTGAAAAAATGGCTGACAAGGTCTTTTCTTATGAAGACCAAATGGCAGCTTTGACGGATGACGAATTAAAAGCGAAAACAGTTGAGTTTAAGCAACGCTACCAAGATGGTGAGTCTTTGGATGATCTCTTGTACGAAGCTTTTGCAGTTGTTCGTGAAGCTGCAAAACGGGTTCTTGGTTTGTTCCCATACAAGGTTCAGGTCATGGGGGGAATCGTCCTTCACCATGGTGACGTTCCAGAGATGCGTACAGGGGAAGGAAAAACCCTGACAGCAACCATGCCGGTATACTTGAATGCCTTGTCTGGCAAAGGGGTGCACGTTGTCACCGTCAATGAATACTTGACCGAGCGGGATGCAACAGAGATGGGAGAACTATACTCATGGCTTGGCCTTTCAGTAGGGATCAACCTTGCAGCAAAATCTCCAGCTGAGAAAAAAGAAGCTTACCTCTGTGATATCACTTACTCAACCAACTCAGAGATTGGTTTTGACTACTTGCGTGACAACATGGTTGTGCGTGCAGAAAACATGGTTCAACGTCCATTGAACTATGCCTTGGTCGATGAGGTAGACTCCATCTTGATTGACGAAGCCCGTACTCCGTTGATCGTTTCTGGTCAGACAGCTTCTGATACGAGCCAGCTCTATCACATGGCGGATGCTTATGTGAAGACCTTGACAGAGGACGATTACATTATCGATGTCCCATCTAAAACCATCGGTTTGTCTGATTCAGGAATCGATAAGGCAGAAAGCTACTTTAATCTTGAAAACTTGTACGATATTGAAAACGTAGCTTTGACTCACTTTATCGACAATGCCCTTCGTGCCAACTACATCATGATTTTGGATATCGACTATGTGGTCAGCGAAGATCAAGAAATCTTGATCGTCGACCAATTTACTGGTCGGACCATGGAAGGACGTCGCTATTCTGATGGACTTCACCAAGCGATTGAAGCCAAAGAAGGTGTTCCAGTTCAAGAAGAAACCAAAACATCTGCGTCGATTACTTACCAAAACCTCTTCCGTATGTACAAGAAGTTGTCAGGGATGACAGGGACAGGGAAAACCGAAGAAGAAGAATTCCGTGAAATTTATAACATTCGCGTGATTCCAATTCCAACAAACCGTCCGATTGCCCGTATTGACCATCCAGACCTTCTCTACCCAAGCTTGAAATCAAAATTCAAAGCTGTTGTGGAAGATGTCAAGTCTCGTCATGAAAAAGGTCAACCAGTCCTAGTAGGTACCGTTGCCGTTGAAACCAGTGATTACCTTTCTCAATTGTTGGTTCAAGCAGGTGTCCCTCACGAAGTTTTGAATGCGAAAAACCACTACAAAGAAGCGCAAATCATCATGAACGCTGGTCAACGTGGTGCTGTTACTATCGCGACTAACATGGCCGGACGTGGTACCGATATCAAGCTTGGTGAAGGTGTTCGCGAACTCGGTGGACTATGTGTTATCGGGACAGAACGTCACGAAAGTCGTCGGATCGATAACCAGCTTCGTGGACGTTCAGGACGTCAAGGGGATCCAGGTGAATCTCAATTCTACTTGTCTCTTGAAGATGAATTGATGCGCCGTTTCGGTTCTGAACGGATCAAAGCAGTGCTTGATCGCTTCAAGTTGAGCGAAGAAGAATCGGTGATCCGTTCAAATATGTTCACCCGTCAAGTAGAGGGTGCACAAAAACGGGTTGAAGGAAACAACTACGATACCCGTAAACAAGTCCTTCAATACGATGACGTGATGCGGGAACAACGGGAAATTATCTATGCTGAACGCTATGATGTTATCACAGCTAACCGTGACTTGGCACCTGAGATCAAGGCCATGATCAAACGGACCATCAAACGGATTGTTGAAGGAGCCAGCCACTCAAGTAAGGAAGAACGCGTTGAAGCGATTCTGAACTTTGCCAAATACAATTTGGTTCCAGAAGATACGATTTCTGAAAGCGATATTGAAGGAAAATCTGACAAGGAAGTTATCGATTACTTGTATGGACGAGCAGAAGAAATCTATGCCAGTCAGGTAGCGAAATTGCGTGACGAAGAGTCTGTACAAGAGTTCCAAAAAGTCTTGATCCTTCGCGTGGTGGACAGCAAGTGGACAGACCACATCGATGCTTTGGATCAATTGCGAAATGCCGTTGGACTCCGTGGGTATGCGCAAAATAACCCAGTAGTGGAATACCAATCAGAAAGTTTCCGTATGTTTAACGATATGATCGGATCGATTGAATTTGATGTGACTCGTCTTATGATGAAAGCCCAAATTCACGAACAAGAACGTCCACGTACGGAACACAGTATTTCAACAACTGCGACTCGCAACATTGCAGCGCAACAACAAGATATTCCAGCAGATATTGACTTGTCACAAGTGAAACGCAACGATTTGTGCCCTTGTGGTTCAGGCAAGAAATTTAAAAACTGTCACGGACGTAAATTTTAAGAGCTCCTCTGAAATAGAAAGAGGATGGGTCTAGCTAGCATAAGGAGGCCGTATGGTATTCATTACGAAGAGCAATAAGATTGATGAGCAAGAGATCACTTCGCTTTACCGCTTGGAAGGTCCAGCCTTGGAGCGCAAAGAAGCGCGTGATCGAGAATTGGAAGCTATTATCAAAGGAGAAGACCAACGGATCCTTCTTGTGATCGGGCCTTGCTCTTCTGATAATGAAGAAGCTGTGATGGACTATGCCCGTCGTTTGGCAGACTTGCAAGAGCAAGTCAAAGATCAGATTTTCATTGTGATGCGGGTCTATACGGCTAAACCTCGGACCAATGGGGATGGCTATAAAGGCTTGATGCACCAACCAGATACACATGCAGCACCAAGCTTTGTGGACGGTTTGAAAGCAGTCCGACATCTCCACTACCGTGTGATTACAGAAACTGGTTTGACAACTGCGGATGAGTTGCTTTATCCAGCAAGTCTTCCGTATGTTGAGGATTTGATTTCTTATCATGCCATTGGAGCGCGTTCAGTTGAAGACCAGGAGCACCGCTTTGTATCTAGTGGGATCTCTGCTCCGACAGGCATGAAGAATCCAACTTCTGGAAATCTTTCTGTCATGTTCAATGCGATTTATGCAGCCCAACATCCCCAAAACTTTTTGTTCAATGCCCAAGCAGTGGAAACATCAGGAAATCCTTTAGCTCATGCGATCCTTCGTGGAGGCTTGGATGCAAGTGGTAAGAATATTCCAAACTACCATTATGAAGATTTGCTAGCGGCAGCAAAACGCTATAGCGAAATGGGCTTGCAACATCCCTTCATCCTGGTGGATACCAACCATGACAATTCTGGCAAACAATTCGAAGAGCAAGTACGCATCGTGAGAGAAACCATGATGAACCGTGCTTGGAACAAGGATTTGGCAACTTTAGTTCGTGGTTTCATGATTGAATCCTATCTAGAAGATGGCCGTCAAAATGAACCAGTGGTTTATGGTCAATCCATCACAGACCCTTGCCTGGGTTGGGAAAAAACACAGGCCTTGGTCAAAGAAATTGCAACGATGAATAAGTAAAAGGCAGGGGCGGAAGGAGTGATTCTTTAGCCTCTTCTCTTTTGTCAGTAAAACGATACTGAAACGATAAATAAGGATAAAACAAGATGATCAAAGGACATGGCATCGATATCGAATCGATCGCTGCGATTGAAAAAGCCTATCAGAAGAATACCCGATTCGCTGAAAAAGTTTTAACCGAGGCTGAGCGAGAGCGCTTTGAGGAATTGTCTGGAAAACGGAAAATGGAATATTTAACGGGCCGATGGTCCGCCAAAGAAGCCTTTTCAAAGGCAATGGGAACAGGGATTGGACCAGTTGGTTTTCAAGATTTAGAAATTTTAAATGATGCCCACGGAGCTCCCTATTTTTCCAAGTCTCCTTTTTCTGGGAAGGTATGGATTTCGATCAGTCACAAGGGAGACCTAGTGTCGACCAGTGTCATTTTGGAGGAAGAAAATGAAAGCAAGTAAACATAGACCAACTGTTGCTAGAGTCGATTTGGATGCCATTGCCTTTAATGTGCAACAAGTCAGTGACCATATTCCGAGTCAAGCCTTGAAATATGCAGTCGTCAAGGCCAATGCCTATGGTCATGGGGTCGTTGCGGTGACCAAAAAATTGGCACCTCAGGTAGATGGTTTTTGTGTTTCCAATATGGATGAAGCCCTTGAAATTCGTGAAGAAGGTTTGCAACACCCTCTTTTGATTTTGGGAGTTGTGCCGAGTGAAACAGTGAATCTAGCCAAAGAGCATGACATCCGCTTAACGGTGGCGAGTCTTGCTTGGTTGGTTCAATTGCTTGGACAAGAAGCAGATCTTTCAGGATTGAAGGTCCATATCAAGGTGGATTCTGGAATGGGGCGGATTGGATTCCGAACGATCGAAGAGATCAAAGAAGCTGAACGCCTTCTCATAGCAGCTGGAGCTGAAATTGAAGGAATCTTTACTCATTTTGCGACAGCAGATGAGGCAGATGATCGAAAATTCCAAGCGCAATACCAGTTTTTCAAAGAAGTATTGGCTGCTCTTGAAACCCTTCCTCCCATTGTCCATGCGAGTAATTCAGCCACCTCTTTGTGGCATGCGGATACGATTTTCACAGCTGTGCGCTTGGGAGATGTCATGTATGGCTTGAATCCCAGCGGTTCTGTGCTAGCCTTGCCTTATGAAATTAAGCCAGCCTTGAGTTTGGTGAGTGAGTTAGTTCATGTGAAACAGTTAGAAGCTGGTCAAGATATTGGCTACGGAGCAACCTATACGACAGAAGAACCCCAATGGATTGGAACGATTCCTATCGGCTATGCGGATGGTTGGATCCGAGAGATGCAAAACTTTCATGTGCTGATTAAGGGGGACTATTGTCCCATTGTTGGTCGCGTTTCGATGGACCAGATTACTGTTCGCCTTCCAGAAGAATTGCCTCTGGGGACCAAGGTTACCCTAATTGGCCGAGATGGAGAAAAAGAAATTACGGCAACAGAGGTTGCAGATTACCGTGGGACCATTAATTATGAAGTGGTCTGTCTCTTGAGTGATCGGATTCCTCGTGACTATACAGGTGAAGAATAAGAAGAAGCAGGTGGGATTTTCCCGGATGGGCCTGCTTTTTTATAAAAGAAAGGAGGAAAAATGAATCTACACCAACCCTTATCCGTACTTCCTGGAGTCGGTCCAAAATCGGCGGAAAAATTTAAAAAGTTAGGGATTGAAACCTTAGAAGATCTGCTCTTGTATTTCCCCTTTCGCTATGAAGACTTCAAAACGCGCAATGTTTTAGAGTTGGAAGATGGTGAAAAAGCCGTCATCTCTGGGGTGGTAGCAACACCAGCCAATGTCCAATATTATGGCTACAAACGAAATCGCTTGCGTTTTTCGATCAAACAGGGAGACCAGGTCATTGCGGTTAATTTTTTCAACCAACCCTATCTAGCAGACAAAATTGAGGTTCAGCAGACAGTGGCGATTTTTGGGAAATGGGACAAGGCCAAAGGCAGTTTGACAGGAATGAAGCTCCTGGCTCAAGTGGAAGATGATTTGCAGCCGGTCTATCGAGTGACGCAAGGAGTCAGCCAAAACAGTCTGGTGAAATTGATCAAAATAGCATTCGACCAGGGCTTGGACCAGCTTTTAGAAGAGAATGTACCCCAAATCTTACGAGAGCGTTATCAACTCATGTCCCGTTCCCAAGCAGTGCAAGCTATGCATTTCCCTAAGGATCTGGCAGAGTACAAGCAAGCCCTTCGCCGGGTAAAATTTGAAGAGCTCCTCTTTTTCCAGCTGCAACTCCAAGTGCTAAAAGAAGAAAATCACGATGCAAGCCAAGGGATTTCCTTGGCCTGGGATCCAGAAAAATTAGCAGAACGAAAAAAACAGCTCCCTTTTGAGCTAACGCAAGCTCAAGAAAACAGCTTGAATGAAATCTTGACAGATATGGCTTCTCCTTATCATATGAACCGCCTCTTACAAGGGGATGTGGGAAGCGGGAAGACAGTCGTGGCCGGTCTTGCTATGTATGCAGCTATTAGTGCTGGTAAGCAAGCTGCCTTGATGGTTCCAACGGAGATTTTGGCAGAGCAGCACAAGGAAAGCTTGCAAAATCTTTTTCCAGATTTGCCAATTGCCCTTCTAACAGGAGGATTAAAGGCGGCTGAGAAACGAGAAGTCTTAGAAGAGATCGCCTCAGGAAAAGCCCAATTGATTGTGGGGACACATGCCTTGATTCAAGAGGGAGTTCACTACCAAGATCTAGGCTTGGTCATTATTGATGAGCAACACCGCTTTGGGGTTTCCCAGCGCCGTATTCTTCGAGAAAAAGGACAAAATCCAGACGTCCTGATGATGACGGCTACCCCTATTCCCCGGACCTTGGCTATTACAGCCTTTGGAGATATGGATGTGTCCATCATTGATCAGATGCCTGCGGGACGCAAGGAAATCATCACACGTTGGGTCAAGCATGAGCAGTTAGAAGTGGTCCTCGACTGGTTAGTCAAAGAACTTGGCAAAGGTTCTCAAGCCTACTTTATTTCTCCATTGATTGAGGAGTCAGAGGCGCTAGATTTGAAAAACGCCCTTGCCCTCCAAGAAGAGCTAGAGACCTTCTTTGGACAGCGAGCACGCGTTTCTCTGCTTCACGGGAAGATGAAAAGTGAAGAAAAAGATGCCATCATGCAGGCCTTTAAAGAGCACCAAGTCGATGTTTTGGTGTCTACGACCGTTATTGAAGTAGGAGTCAACGTACCCAATGCAACCGTTATGGTCATTATGGATGCAGATCGGTTTGGTCTTAGCCAACTTCACCAGCTACGAGGCCGGGTTGGTCGGGGAAACAAGCAATCCTATGCTATTCTAGTAGCCAACCCTAAGACAGATAGTGGCAAGCAGCGCATGAAAATCATGACAGAGACAACCAATGGGTTTGTGCTGGCGGAAGAAGATTTGAAAATGCGGGGTTCAGGTGAAATCTTTGGAACCCGTCAATCTGGGATTCCAGAATTTCAAGTGGCGGATTTGGTAGAAGATTATCCCATTCTGGAAGAAGCAAGGAAAGTTGCCAGCCAGATCGTAGCCACGCCAGATTGGCGCGAACACCCCGATTGGCATCTGCTCTCGCTTTACTTAGAAAAGAAAGAACATTTAGACTAAAATATAAAAAGGGAGTAGAGAGGAAATTCTTTGGATTCCACTCCACTCCCTTTAAGATGGCATTTTACGGGCTTTGTATCTTATTAATTGAACACGGGCTGCGGATTGTGTCAAAAAGATGAATCCTCCTAGAATCTTTTGGATTCTTCGTCGTATTCCCTATTTTGACTGTATCCGCTACGCCCTTTGTATCTTATTTTACCCTTCGATATAGTCTTTGAGTTCTTGTCCTTTTAGGCCGGCATTGAGGGCGATGAGGAGTTTGATACGCGCTTTGGGGGCATTTAATTCTTTGATGAAAAAGACACCTGCTTGATGGAGTTGGACGCCTCCTCCTTCATATGCGTAGACGGGTTCAGCGATCCCGTTGAAGCAACGGGATACTAAAGCGATTGGAAGACCTGCATCCATGAATTCTTGGAGTTTATGTGCTGTTTCTTTAGGGATGTTTCCAGCTCCAAAGGCTTGGATAATGAGGCCGTCAAGCTTTGAAAGATCCAGCATATCCAGTAGATCGGTTTTCATCCCTGCATAGGTAGCGATGATCGGAACGAACCCATCGATGGTATCGAGATCAAAGCGCACCCTTGGCTCGGCTGTTTTAAAGAAGAGGATTTCCTTTTTCATGACCAAACCTAGTGGACCGTGGGTTGGTGTCTGGAAGGTGCTGACATTGGTGGTATGGGTTTTGGTGACGTACTTAGCCGCATGAATTTCATCGTTCATGACGACTAAGACCCCTTTATCGCGTGCTTTTGGATCGGCAGCTACTCGAAGGGCTGTCAGAAAATTGTAGACACCGTCGCTTCCGAGCTCGTTGGAGCTTCGCATAGCTCCTGTAATGACCACAGCGATCTCTGGTAACTCCATGGTATCCAAGAAATAAGCCGTTTCTTCCAGAGTATCTGTCCCGTGGGTAATAACGATGCCGTCGTAGTTGTGGGCTTCCTCTTTGATTTTTTGATATAGAGCTAACATGTGACGGGGGGTCATTTGAGGGCTGGGAAGGTTGAAGAAGTCCTCTGAGGTGACTGCAATCCCTTCAATTGGTGAAGTAACTTGGGTCATGGGATTGACTTCATTGGTAATCACTGCCCCAGAGTCATCTGCCGCCATCGAAATGGTCCCTCCGGTATGTAGTGCTAAAATTTTCTTAAACATGTGAAGCTCCTTGGAATATGTGATATAATTTATTTTATCATAAAAAGAAAGAAACAGTAGACATGGAAATAAAAGCAGTCTTTTTTGATATCGATGGAACCTTGGTGAATGATAGTCGAGCGGTCCTCAAATCAACAGAAAAAGCTATTCAGTTTTTAAAGGAAGAAGGGATCTATGTAGGCCTTGCGACAGGGCGGGGACCGGCCTTTGTCAAACCGTTTATGGAACGCTATGGCTTTGATTTTGCCGTGACCTATAATGGTCAGTATATTTTGACCAAGGACCGCGTGCTATTTACCAGTCCAATCGATAAAAAGAGTCTGCACCAACTAATTGACTATGCTCGGGAACACCGTAAGGAAATTGCTCTCGGTACCAAGGATGGGGTATTCGGTTCTCGGATCATGAGTTTTGGGATGAGTCCTATTTCAACCTGGTCCAGTCGCTTTGTGCCCCGCAAAATGGCCCGTACAGTCAGTCGAGGATTTAACAAAGTGGTCAGCAAGGTCGTCCCACAAGATCAGGACACCCTCTATGCACTAGCGCAAGAACCAATCTACCAAGTGTTGATCTTATCGAGTCCAGAAGAGACTGCAAAAATTGAAAAAGAGTTTCCGGATCTGAAATTCACACGTTCTAGTCCTTTTGCAGCAGATGTCCTCAACCCAGGGATTTCCAAGTTAGAAGGGATCCGCATCGTTGGTCAGGAATTTGGCTTTGACATCGATGAAGTGATGGCTTTTGGAGATTCTGATAATGACTTAGAGATGCTGTCAGGTGTTGGCTTGTCTATTGCGATGGGAAATGGGACGACCAGTGTCAAGGCAATTGCCAAGCATACCACGACTAGTAATGGCAAGGATGGCATCCAAAAGGCCCTGCAACACTTTGGTATTCTCTCAGAGAAAGAACTCTTTCTTTCTAAGGATGATCACTTCAATAAGGTCAAAACCTTCCATGGTGTGATGGATGGAGAAACCCAGGAGAAACCAGTTGTTTGGCAACCTCAAGACGCCCTTTATCGAACCATGTTCAAGCAAGAGGAGTTGGTAGAATTTGTCCGAGCAGCTAGCACAAGTGAGGAAGAATTTGACCGCTCGGTAGCAGCTCTTCACGAAGCCTTGGATAAGGCTGCAGATAAGGTTCGGAGCAAGCATCCAGCTGAGATCTCCATGGTAGGGCAGGTTGATGCCTTAATTGATACCCTCTATCTGACTTATGGTAGCTTTGTACTAATGGGGGTCGATCCTGAAGAGGTCTTTGAGATTGTTCACCGGGCTAGTATGGGCAAGATTTTCCCAGATGGAAAGGCGCACTTTGATCCAGTAACCCACAAAATTCTGAAGCCAGATGATTGGGAAGAAAAATACGCCCCAGAACCAGCCATCAAAAAAGAACTCGATCGCCAGCTCAAGGCCTACGAAAAACATGCAAAACAAAAAGAAGCAAAAAAAGACAACTAAAAAAGGTTTGGAACAAAGGTTCCAAACCTTTTTTAGAATGTAGACAAACTATTTTTTACTAAGATAAGTAAAGTGTTCTACAAAGAAGTCGAAATATGTTCTTTCTTACATGGTTTTATCCTTATCACGTACCACTAGTAAGTCTACTTTGGCGTGGCGAAGGATATATTCTGAGGAGGATCCGACCATTAACCGTTCGAAGGCATTGAGTCCGGTAGCCCCGACCATAATAAGGTCAACTCCTTCCTTACTTGGGATATCATTGGCTAAGAGGACTTTTGGATTTCCCATTTCTACAACAGTCACAACATTTTGAACGCCGACTTTTTCAGCACGTTCCTTGTAGCCTTTGAGCAATTCATTGGCTTCTTCTTGCAATTCTTCGTAGACCTCAGCATCAAAAGTTGAGACGCTTTGAAGGGCACGGGTATCGATGACGTGGGCAATCGTCAATTTAGAGCCGTTGCGAAGAGAAACGTTAACCCCTTTTTCAAAGGCTAATTCTGCTTCATGAGAACCGTCGACAGCGACCATAATGTTTTCGTATTTTTGAGACATAATCCTACCTCCTTATAGCTTGAAAACATGGATAGAATAGAAGGGAATCCTATTCTTTATACACTTATATTTTATCTCTTTTGAGCTAGAATGTAAAGGTAAAGTCTCGCTTTTCTGCTATATTTTTGCAGAATTTTTAAAGTCCTCGGTTTGTACTCTATTTGAACTAGTGGTATAATAGAGATAATTTCGTGAATCGAGGCAGAATATGAAGGAATATAATAAATCAAGCAAACTCGAACATGTCGCTTACGATATTCGTGGTCCAGTCTTGGAAGAAGCCATGCGCATGCGAGCAAATGGAGAAAAAATTCTACGTTTGAATACGGGGAATCCTGCTGAATTTGGCTTTACAGCTCCAGATGAAGTCATCCATGATTTGATCATGAATGCGCGTGATAGTGAAGGTTATTCAGATTCAAAAGGGATTTTTTCAGCCCGCAAGGCCATCATGCAGTACTGCCAGTTGAAAAAAATTCCAAATGTGGATATTGATGATATTTACCTTGGAAATGGAGTGAGTGAGCTGATCGTCATGTCCATGCAAGGACTGCTCGACAACGGGGATGAGGTCTTGGTTCCCATGCCGGACTATCCTCTTTGGACAGCAGCCGTCAGCCTAGCTGGTGGGAATGCGGTTCACTATCTTTGTGATGAAGAAGCAAACTGGTATCCAGATATTGAAGATATCAAGTCGAAAATCACCTCAAACACTAAGGCTATCGTTGTCATCAACCCGAATAACCCAACAGGTGCCCTCTATCCAGATGAGATCCTGCTTGAGATTGTAGAGATCGCTCGTCAAAATAACTTGATCATCTTTGCGGATGAAATTTACGATCGCTTGGTCATGGATGGTGAAAAACACACGGCTATCGCAAGTTTAGCGCCTGATCTCTTCTGTGTGAGTATGAATGGCTTGTCAAAATCTCACCGGATTGCCGGTTTCCGTGTTGGTTGGATGGTTCTATCCGGACCCAAGCACCATGTGAAGGGCTATATCGAAGGTTTGAACATGTTGTCCAATATGCGTCTTTGTTCAAATGTCTTGGCTCAACAAGTTGTGCAAACCTCTCTTGGAGGCTACCAATCCGTGGATGAACTCTTGCTTCCAGGTGGTCGAATCTACGAACAACGGAACTTTATCTACAAAGCCATCAATGATATTCCAGGTCTCTCAGCTGTTAAGCCAAAGGCTGGTCTCTATATCTTCCCTAAGATTGATCGGGACATGTACCGCGTGGATGATGATGAACAATTTGTTTTAGAGTTCTTGAAGCAAGAAAAAATTCTCTTGGTTCATGGCCGCGGATTTAACTGGAAAGATCCAGATCACTTCCGGATCGTTTACCTTCCACGTGTCGATGAGTTAGCTCAAATTCAAGAAAAAATGACTCGTTTCTTGAAGCAATACAAACGTTAATTAGATAAAGGATTGAAGAGGAAAGTCTTCAATCTTTTTTTGATTCATTTTATAAAATCCATGTCATCGAAACGACATTTTTCTGAATTGCGCATAATTGTAGAAAAAATAAATAATTTTCAGATAATTTGATTGAAATTCCCACACTTATATGATATACTTGAGCTGACTATATGCGAGGTTTATTATGGCAAACTTATTAGAAAAGACACGTAAAATTACATCCATCTTGAAACGGACTGATGAACAGTTGCAGGTCGAGATGCCTTATAATGATATTGCCCAGCAATTAGCGGATATTATCCACTGTAATGCCTGTATCATTAATAGCAAGGGAACCCTTCTTGGTTATTTCATGCGTTACAAGACCAACAATGACCGGGTAGAAGCTTTCTTTCAAAATAAAAAATTACCAGAAGATTATGCCAAGGCGGCTAGTTTGGTCTACGATACAGAAGCTAATTTAGATGTGGACCATGATTTGAGTATCTTTCCGGTCGAAACCAAGTCTGAATTTCCTGATGGCTTGACCACCATTGCGCCTATCCATGTTTCTGGGATTCGGTTGGGTTCCTTGATCATTTGGCGCAATGATAAACAGTTTGCGGATGATGATTTGATCTTGGTTGAGATTGCGAGCACCGTGGTGGGGATTCAAATGTTGAATTTCCAACGCGAAGAAGACGAAAAAAATATTCGTCGCCGCACAGCGGTGAATATGGCTGTCAATACCTTGTCTTACTCTGAATTGCGGGCTGTTTCTGCCATTCTTAGTGAATTGAAAGGAAATGAGGGGCAGTTGACTGCTTCTATCATCGCGGATCGGATTGGCATCACTCGCTCTGTGATTGTCAATGCACTTCGGAAATTGGAGTCGGCCGGCATTATTGAAAGCCGTTCTCTTGGAATGAAGGGAACTTATCTTAAAGTGTTGATACCAGATATTTTTGAAGAAATTAAGAAAAGAGATTACTAATGACCAAAGCTTTGATTTCAATTGACTATACTGTCGATTTTGTGGCGGATGATGGTAAGCTTACGGCAGGTGCTCCTGCACAAGCCATTTCTGAGAGCATTGCTCAGGTGACCCAATTGGCCTTTGATCAAGGAGCCTATGTCTTTTTTGCCATTGATGCGCATGATGTAGACGATCCTTTTCATCCTGAAAGCAAGCTCTTCCCACCCCATAATATCATTGGGACTAGTGGACGCGATTTGTACGGCCCTTTAGCAGATTTTTATCGAGAACATAAAGCGGATTCACGTGTCTTTTGGATGGACAAGCGTCATTATTCTGCTTTTTCAGGGACGGATCTAGATATCCGCCTTCGGGAACGTCATGTGGATACTGTTATTTTGACGGGTGTCTTGACCGATATCTGTGTCCTTCATACAGCGGTTGATGCCTACAATCTGGGTTATCAGATCGAAGTTGTGGAACCTGCAGTGGCATCGCTCACTCCTGAAAATCACCAGTTTGCTTTGAATCACTTCAAGCATGTCTTAGGGGCAAGTTTGGTAGACGATACACTAGCTGAATTAGACCCAAAATAAGAAACCGATGTAAAAGAGGTCATAGACACTTGTCTAGGCCTCTTTTTTGGGCTTAGAAATTGTTTTCCTCTCTTGAAAATGGTATTCTAATGAAAGAAAAAAGGGGAAGTTATGAGTAAAAAAGCTGTCGTGTTTTCAGCCAATCTGTCTTATATGGAAAAGTTGGAAACCGCTATGAAGTCACTGTGTGCCCATCAGGACCAGTTGAAAATTTATGTTTTAAATGAAGATCTACCAACTGAGTGGTTTACTATCATGAATCAGCGCTTGCGCAAGTTGGATTCAGAAGTGATCAATTGTCGGATGTCTCCCGAGCAATTCCAGTCCTTTTCGCTTCCGAGTGACCATATTCACTATGCAACCTATTTCCGTTACGCTATTCCAGAGATGGTGGAAGAAGAGCGAATCCTCTATCTGGATTGTGATATGATCTTTACACAGGATTTATCGCCTTTATTTGAGGTCGATCTAAAAGGTTATGGACTGGGTGCAGTGGTAGATAAGCCGACGACTACAGATGGTTTTAATGCTGGACTTTTGGTGATTGATAAGGCTTGGTGGCAAGAGCACCAAGTGACAGAGGCTCTTTTTGACCTCACTGGCGAGCACCATCAGCATGTTTACGGAGATCAAGGAATTTTGAATCTGTATTTCAAAGATGCTTGGTATCCATTACCTTGGACCTATAATCTACAAGTAGGGTCTGATAAGGATCAATATCTCTATGGTGATTTGGACTGGTATGATGCCTTCCAAGGGATCCCAGCAGTCGTTCACTATACCTCTCATAATAAACCATGGACCTCCAAACGCTTCAATCGTTTTCGTGAATTATGGTGGTTTTATTATGCCCTCTCTTGGGAGGAAATTTTGCTTCGAAAACCGATTTTGAAGCAAACCTATCAAGATCTAGTGGGAGATTTTCCTTATCATGCGGCTATTTATACCCATACAGCAGATATCCACGAGTTGGAGACGTTGTTAAAAGAGTTGCCAGACGTAGCGATTCATGTCCTTGCCCATAGCCATTTTGGTTTTAACTTGGTGCAATTGGAACGCTACCCCAACCTCTTTCTTTATCCCTCTTTTGATCCTTTGACCAGTCGAAAGGTCTTAGAGAAATTGGATTTTTACCTGGATATCAATCCTTATGATGAGGTGGATCAGATGACGCAAACGATCCATCAATTGGGCTTGCCGATTTTCTCTTTTGAAGGAACCAATCATGTAGAGAATGGTGTGAACCAAGTGTTTGCGGATGATCAGGTGCAGGAGATGGTGGCAGCGATTCGCGATTATTTAAAGAGAAATGAGAAGAAGCATGGAAACAAATGAAGTAGTGAGTATCATCATTCCCATCTATAATGTAGAAGCTTATTTGAGACAATGTTTGGAAACGGTTATCCATCAGACTTACCCTCACCTTGAAATTATCCTGGTCAATGATGGTTCGCCAGACCAGTCAGAAGAGATCTGTAAAGAATTTTTTAGGAAGGATGCACGCATCCGCTACGTTCGCCAAGAAAATGGTGGCTTATCTGCTGCTCGGAATACAGGGATTGAGTTAGCGACTGGTGATTACATCACCTTTATTGATCCAGATGACTGGGTGACGGAAGACTATGTAGAAGTGCTCTATCGCCAACTTCAAAAATATAATGCGGATGTTTCCGTAGCCAACTATAACCTCTATGATGACAGTAGTAGCAAATACTTGATCAAGGTAACGGACGACGATTATTCAGAGACCCTTTATGAGGGGAGAGAGATCATGGACCACGATGCCATCCAGGAGACCAGAGATATGGCCTGGGCTTGTGCCATGATGAAGCTCTATAAGCGTGGTTTATTTGAAGGACTTCGTTTTCCGGTCGGAAAAAATGTTGAAGATAACTTTCTCATGTACAAGCTCTTCTTAAAAGCCAATCGGGTGGTCCATACGGAGAAATGTATTTATTGGTATCGCGTGGGTCGTTCAGATACTCTGTCCCAGGTTTGGACAGAAAAGCGGGTACTGGATGAGATGGAAGCCAAGCAGGAGAAGTTGGCTCTACTAGGGATGTTAGGTTATGATTTGACCTGGCATCGCTATATCTACAAAACGCGGTTGAAACGGGCTCTTGAAAAACTAGAAGAAGCTGGCTTACAAGAGTCAGAAACCTATGAGCGCGTGGTGATCAACCTCAGTTTTGTTGAAACCATGGACTAAGAACTTATTGATGAGAAAGGATCAGCATGTTCATTATTGCATCAGAGCAGACCAGAGAGCTGGATCGTTTGCAAAAATACTTGGACAAACTTGGCCAGCCCTACCGAGTATTTGTGACCAATTTGGAAACAGATTTGGACCAACAGACAGAGAGTCTTGCGACCTTTTTTACCCAAAAAGACCCAGTATCAAAAATTGGAAAACCTTTATTTTTCAATGATCTAGAAGTTCCAGAATTATGGGAATGTTGGACACTAGGGATCACGACCTATCTTTTTGATGGTGAGGAACGTCGTGCCAACGTAGTTTTGCGAGAGGATATCTTGTCCCGAACGGTTGAAAGAGTGGAATGGTTTGGTCAGAGAGAAGAGATCGTATCCATTGATGTCTACAATCGCTATGGTTGGAGAAGCAAACAGAGTCTCCTTACGGAAGCTGGCCAATCCTATTTAGACATCTATTTGAACCGTCAGCAAGAAGAAGTCTTACTTCACTTTGTCTCACAAGGAACCTTTTTGCTTCAAACTCCTAAGGGACGGGATCGCCTGTATGCCAGTAAGGAAGAGCTACAAAGAGCTGTCCTAGAACAAGTCTTGCCAGAAGATGAAGCCGTTCTTTTGATGGACAAGGCATTGCTAGATGTTGTGAAAGAGATACCAAAGGAAAGACTCGCCTACTGTGCCAATGACGCTCGTGATCTAGACGAGATCAAAGAACAAGTCAGTCAGATTTTGTTGGTAGAAGATGGTCTGTTGAGGGAGAAAAAAGACGGGATCACAGCCTTGTCAGGGCTGGTAGATGTGGAGCAGGAAAGTTTTCAACCAGAAGCCCTGGTCATGACGGCTTCTCAAGAGGTCGAAGGCTTATCTCGCCTAGTCCATCAATTCCCACAAGTCACCTTTCACATTGCTGCTTTGACGGCTATGGGGCCGAAATTAACAGACTTAGCAACTCGTCCCAATGTGCGCCTCTATCCAGGGATTTCGCTGGACAAATATGAGGACTTGTTATCCAGCTGCTCTATTTATCTGGATTGCAACCAGGGAGAAGAAGTATGGAGTAGTAGTCTTCATGCTCTTGAAAATGGGCAAATTTTGTTTGGTTTGAAGAGCACGGTGCATCAGGAAGCCTATAAAGACTTGAGCACGATCACAGATACAGTCGAAGAAATGGAACAGCAACTAGAAATATTACTCCAGCATCCAGAGAACTACAAAGAATTGGTAAGAGAGCAGGCACGAATTTTGAAACTGCCTGAGAAAGAAGCTTTGGAAGAGCTGTTTAAGCGATTAGAGGGAGGGACCGCATGACCATTTATACCTTTAATCTATTAGTGGGATTCGAACCCAATGGGGTCGATGTTGCCCAAGCCTCTCGGGCAAAGATGCTCCGGGGACTGGGAGTAGCAGCGAAGTTTATCTTTACCACTTGGCCCACTCCAGAAAAATTGGCCTATTACCTCTCATTGGGGCACCGGGATGAGGAACTGCTTTTTGCTCATTTAGCTTTTACGGATCAACAGACTACGGTCCCTCAAAAGACGGTAGGGGCCTTGCAAATGGAGTTTCAACTGACTCGTCTGGATGTTGTTGAAAAAACGGAAAGAGTCATTCGCTACCAATTTGCGGATGGAAACGCCTTGAGCTTTCATTTGGATCCCTATCATCCAAACTGTGTCCGCTATGTAGACTATCTTTTGGCTGGAAATAGGATCAAGCGAGAGTATTATGGAGCTTGTAAACTTGTCACAGAGTATTTTCAGTATGGTAGTGTTGTCAGACGGATCTATCACCATCAAGATGGGACTATCGCTTTTGAAGAATCGAGGTTAGGTGGAAGCTGGCTCTATAAACTGGGGTCTGAGATTTTGACCAACCATACAGAAGTGATGAGACGTTTTTTGTCGCAGCTGTCGCTAAAAGAAGAAGATCTGATTCTGCTTGACCGGGCTTCGCGCATGGATTTTGCCCGCCCTTTGTTGGAGAAACCTGCTTCTTCAAAGCTCGCCATGGTGTTTCATTCGGAGCATGAATTTGAAAATGGCCATCTCAATTATGAATATTATTATGTGTTCAAGTGTGCTAAACGCTTCGATTATTTCATCACGGCAACGGATCTTCAAAAAGAAGTCTTGGAGCAGACACTTGCTAAACAAGGATGCCAAGGAATTCCAATCTATAGCATTCCGGTTGGGCATCTAGAAGAATTGACAGAATCACAAGGAGATCGACCTCCCTTTAGTGTGCTCACAGCTTCCCGTTTGGATCCAAGAAAACGCATCGATTTGGCTATTCGAGTAGTGGCCCAAGCTCATGAAAAACTCCCAGCCCTTCAGTTTGATATTTATGGGAAGGGTGGAGAAGCGGACAACTTGCGCCACCTGATTCAGGAGCTTGCAGCACAAGATTATATTCACCTACGCGGTCATGCGGATCTTCAGCAGATCTATCCTTGCTACCAAGCCTACCTCACCACTTCTCAGTGGGAGACCTTTGGTTTGACTTTGATGGAGGCGGCTGGAGCAGGTTTGGCCTTGCTGGGCTTTGATGCCCGTTATGGTAATCCAACTTTTATAAAAGAGGGTGAAAATGGCTTTTTGGTACCTTATAGCGAGACAGTGCCAGAAGAAGAGTTGGTGAAAGAGTTGGCAGACAAGCTGGTCCAGCTCTTTGAAAGCGACCTCGCTCCATTCCATCAGGCTTCTTATGACTTGGCCACTTCCTACCTCGCTTCTAAGGTCCAGGAAGTCTGGAAAGAGACTCTAATGGAGATGGGGCAATTAGGCGGAAAAGAAATATAAAATGAAGAATCTGTAGCGACAAAAAAGTCCTACAGATTTTTTCTAAGGCAAGCAAATTGGGCTAAATTATGGTAAAATAGAGGGTATTGAAAAATCATCATTTCACGAAAGGAAGCAAGATGAAAATAACGCAAGAAGAGGTAACTCACGTTGCCAATCTTTCAAAATTGAAATTCTCTCCAGAAGAGACAGCTGAGTTTGCAACAACTTTGTCGAAGATTGTCGACATGGTGGAATTGTTGGAAGAAGTGGACACAACAGGCGTTGCTCCAACAACGACCATGGCGGATCGTAAGACTGTATTGCGTCCGGATGTTGCTGAAAAAGGGACTGACCGAGATCGCTTGTTTAAAAATGTACCTGAAAAAGATAACTATTACATCAAGGTACCAGCTATCCTAGAAGATGGAGGAGATGCCTAATGTCATTCAACCATAAAACCATTGAAGAGTTGCACGACCTCCTTGTCTCTAAGGAAATTTCAGCAACCGAATTGACACAAGCGACTCTTGAAGACATCAAGGCGCGTGAAGAAGCAGTTAACGCCTTTGTAACGGTGGCCGAAGAAGCGGCCCTTGCACAAGCCAAGGCTATTGATGAAAAAGGAATCGATGCAGACAACCTCTTGTCAGGGATTCCACTTGCTGTCAAAGACAATATCTCAACAGATGGCATCTTGACCACTGCGGCTTCAAAAATACTCTATAACTACGAGCCCATCTTTGATGCGACAGCGGTTGCCAATGCCAAAGCTAAAGATATGATTGTCATCGGGAAGACCAACATGGATGAATTTGCCATGGGTGGATCAGGTGAAACTTCATACTATGGACCAACCAAGAATGCTTGGGACCACAGCAAGGTGCCTGGTGGATCTTCTAGTGGTTCAGCAGCTTCTGTCGCTTCAGGACAAGTCCGTTTGTCCCTTGGTTCAGATACAGGTGGTTCTATCCGCCAGCCAGCTGCTTTTAACGGGATTGTTGGTCTCAAACCTACTTATGGAACAGTTTCCCGTTTTGGTCTTATTGCCTTTGGTAGTTCACTTGACCAAATTGGTACTTTCTCACCAACGGTTAAGGAAAATGCCCAATTGCTTAATGTTATTGCCAGCGAAGATGCCAAGGATTCAACTTCTACACCTGTTCGTGTAGCAGACTTTACTTCTAAGATTGGTCAAGACATTAAAGGCATGAAGATTGCCCTTCCTAAGGAATACCTCGGTGAAGGTATTGACCCAGAAGTCAAAGAAACCATCCTCAATGCGGCTAAACACTTTGAAAAATTGGGAGCAACTGTCGAAGAAGTCAGCTTGCCTCACTCTAAATACGGGGTTGCCGTTTACTACATCATCGCTTCATCTGAAGCTTCTTCAAACTTGCAACGTTTCGACGGTATTCGCTATGGTTTCCGTGCAGAAGATGCTAAAAACTTGGATGATATCTACGTGAACACTCGTAGTCAAGGCTTTGGTGATGAGGTCAAACGCCGTATCATGCTTGGTACCTTTAGTTTGTCATCTGGTTACTACGATGCTTACTACAAGAAAGCTGGTCAAGTCCGTACCCTCATTATTCAAGACTTCGAAAAAGTCTTTGCGGATTACGACCTTATCCTTGGTCCAACAGCTCCAAGTGTAGCCTTTGATTTGGATTCGCTCAACCATGATCCGGTTGCCATGTACTTGGCTGACCTCTTGACCATTCCAGTCAACTTGGCAGGTCTTCCAGGAATTTCGATTCCTGCAGGTTTTGCGCAAGGTCTTCCAGTTGGTTTGCAGTTGATTGGTCCGAAGTATTCTGAAGAAACTATCTACCAAGCTGCAGCTGCCTTTGAAGCTACGACGGATTACCACAAGCAACAACCCCTTATTTTCGGAGGTGACAATTAATGAACTTTGAAACAGTCATCGGACTTGAAGTCCACGTTGAATTGAATACAAACTCAAAAATTTTCTCACCAACCTCTGCCCACTTTGGGAACGAGCAAAATGCCAATACCAATGTGATTGACTGGTCTTTCCCAGGGGTGCTTCCTGTCTTGAACAAGGGTGTTGTGGATGCTGGTATCAAGGCTGCTTTGGCGCTGAATATGGATATCCATCAGCACATGCACTTTGACCGTAAGAACTACTTCTACCCTGATAATCCAAAGGCCTACCAAATTTCGCAATTTGACGAGCCAATCGGATATAACGGTTGGATTGAAGTGCAATTGGAAGACGGCTCAACTAAGAGAATTGGGATTGAACGGGCCCACTTGGAAGAAGATGCTGGTAAGAACACGCACGGAACAGATGGATTCTCTTATGTAGACCTCAACCGTCAAGGGGTGCCATTGATTGAGATCGTATCTGAAGCAGATATGCGTTCTCCAGAAGAAGCCTACGCTTATTTGACAGCCCTCAAAGAAGTTATCCAATACACAGGTATTTCTGACGTCAAGATGGAAGAAGGATCGATGCGGGTGGATGCCAACATTTCCCTTCGCCCATACGGTCAAGAGGAATTTGGTACCAAGACGGAGTTGAAAAACTTGAACTCCTTCTCCAACGTCCGTAAAGGTCTTGAATACGAAGTGGAGCGCCAAGCGAAAATCTTGCGTTCAGGTGGTGTCATTCGTCAAGAAACACGCCGTTATGATGAGGCCAACAAGAGCACGATTCTTATGCGTGTCAAAGAAGGAGCAGCGGATTACCGTTACTTCCCAGAACCAGACCTTCCATTGTTTGAAATCTCAGATGAGTGGATTGAGGAAATGCGCACGGAGTTGCCAGAGTTTCCAAAAGACCGCCGTGCTCGCTATGTGGCAGAGCTTGGCTTGTCTGACTATGATGCCAGCCAATTGACAGCGACGAAAGTCACTTCTGACTTCTTTGAAGCAGCCGTAGCCCTTGGTGGAGATGCCAAGCAAGTGTCTAACTGGCTCCAAGGTGAAGTGGCGCAATTCATGAATGCAGAAGGCAAAACACTGGAAGAAATCCAATTAACACCAGAAAACTTAGTAGAAATGATTGCCATCATCGAAGATGGAACCATCTCTTCTAAGATTGCCAAGAAAGTCTTCGTTCATTTGGCGAAAAACGGTGGCGGTGCGCGTGAATACGTCGAAAAAGCCGGATTGGTACAGATTTCAGACCCTGAAGTCTTGATTCCAATCATCCACCAAGTCTTCGCAGACAATGAAGCAGCCGTAGCCGACTTCAAGTCAGGGAAACGGAATGCGGACAAGGCCTTCACAGGCTTCCTCATGAAAGCAACCAAAGGCCAAGCTAACCCACAAGTAGCCCTCAAGTTACTTGCTCAAGAATTGGCGAAGTTGAAAGAAGATTGATAGAAAAAGAACCAGCCGAGAGGTTGGTTTTTACTATCCATAAAATTGTGTTAGAATAGGAAAGACCATTACATATCAACTATCATTAGGAGGAGTCACATGAACAAATTTTTAAGAGTTTTATTTATCCTAGTCATTATCGCTATGTCTGGAGCGATTATCTTCCAACTATTCTTTCCATCCTATATGGGAAGTCATTCGGGATATGGTATTTCTGTCGGTTGGCAACGGGAGATTGGGATTTGGAATATGGCAGTCCTTGTGATCTTGATTGCCGTCAATCTCAAATACGATTGGTTTTATCTTCGGACGGTACTAGTGGCCTTGATCATTGGTGGGTTTGGAATTGGGACCAATCATCTTTTCAGTTATTTTCACTATCATCTGCCGGTCAATGGGATTGGTGCGCTTGAAAATTATCTCCTTGTCCTTGGTTGGATTGTTGGGTGGAGATTGGAATCTTCTCGGATCAAGAAGAAATAAGAAGGAGCAGTCAAAGGGCTGCTCTTTTTCATCTTCAGTTTTTCCTTGACAAACAAAAGGAAAACGTTTACAATTTTAAATATAAAGTTTCCTGAAAAGAAAACAAAAAAGGTGAAAACAAGGAGATCATCATATGGCTACTATGAAAGCAGCTCGCTGGCATGCAGCAAAAGACGTTCGTATCGAAGAAGTGGAAGTACCTGAAGTACAACCACATCAAGTAAAAGTGGCAGTTAAGTTCACAGGGATCTGTGGGACGGACTTGCATGAATATTTGGATGGACCGATCTTCATCCCAACTGAAGAACATGTGTATTCTGGTCAAAAAGCACCGGTTACTTTGGGACATGAATTCTCTGGTGAAATTGTAGAAGTCGGAAGTGATGTGACTCGTGTCAAAGTCGGTGATCGTGTGACGATCGAGCCAATTTTGGCAAAACACAACTTAATTGGTGACTACAACCTCGATCCAAACTTGAACTTCGTCGGTCTTGCGGCAGATGGTGGGTTTGCTAAATACTGTGTCCTAGATGGAGATTTGGTCCATGTGATTCCAGATAGCTTGAGCTATGAGCAAGCAGCGCTTACAGAACCTGCTGCCGTTGCCGTTTATGCAGTTCGTCAATCTGCATTGAAAGCTGGGGATACAGCCGTTATCTTTGGCTTGGGTCCAATCGGTCTTTTGATTGTTGAAGCCCTTCGTGCAGCAGGAGCATCAAAAATTTATGCGGTTGAATTATCTCCTGAACGCCAAGCGAAAGCGGAAGAATTGGGAGCAATCGTTGTTCGCCCAGAAGAAGGAGAAACAATCGTCGAAGCCATCCATCGTTTAACAGGTGGTGGAGCAGATGTTTCTTATGAAGTGACTGGAGTTCCAGTTGTTTTAGGTCAAGCCCTTGCAGCTGTTCATAAAGCTGGGGAATGTATGGTCGTATCTATCTGGGAACGTGAAGCCAGCATCAATCCAAATGAATTTGCTATCCAAGAAAAATCTCTCAAAGGAATTATTGCCTACCGTCATATCTTCCCTAAAGTGCTGGAATTGATGGAACAAGGCTACTTCTCTGCTGAAAAATTGGTTACCAAGAAAATTAAATTGGAAAATATCGTTGAAGAAGGATTTGTTGAATTAACACAAGATAAATCTCAAATCAAGATCTTGGTTCAACCTGAATAAGCAAATAAATTTATATGAAATATATGAGGCTGAAACGTTTCGTTTCGGCCTTTTATGATACAATAAAAGTAAGGAACAGATTTAGGAGGGGACTATGTCAAAGACGATGAAAGGAACACTCATGACCTTGATCGCCGGGATCGCTTGGGGACTATCCGGAGTTAGCGGACAATATTTAATGGTTCATGGATTTTCGGCTATTGAGTTAACAAATCTCCGTTTGCTTTTTTCTGGAATTGTCCTTATTCTTCTTTCCTACGTTGCAGATAAGGAGAAGTTTTTGGCCTTTGCCAAAGATAAATCTTCCTACCTTCCCCTTCTTATTTTTGCCTTTTTAGGATTGTTATTGACTCAGTTGACCTATTTAGAGGCGATTGCTGAAACCAATGCTGGGACTGCTACGGTGTTACAGTATCTCTGTCCAGTGGGAATTTTAGCCTATACCTGTATCATGGATAAGGTGGCCCCTACACTAGCAGAAGTGTTTTCGATGCTTCTAGCGATTGGTGGCACATTCTTAATAGCAACCCATGGTCAACTCAATCAATTGGCCATCAATCCCAAAGGTTTGGCTTGGGGAGTGGTGTCAGCATTTGCCTATGCCCTTTACATCATTCTACCTCTGAACTTAATTCAAAAATGGGGAAGCATGCTGGTGATTGGAGTTGGGATGACTATTCCAGGAATCCTAATGCTCCCTTTTAGTGGTCTTCTCTCTTCTTCTGGAAACTACAGACTCGATACCTGGATGGCCCTTTTTGGCTTGGTGGTGATTGGGACGATTTTTGCCTATACAGCCTTTCTGAAAGGAACCTCTTTGGTAGGAGCCGTTAAAGGAAGCTTGCTGGCGTCCTTTGAGCCTGTTTCGGCAGTTTTCTTTGCCTTTGTCATTATGAAGGAGCATTTTTTTATGGTTGATGTGATTGGGATGGCCATGATCCTCCTTGCAGTTCTCTTGATTTCCCTCAAGGATTTCATGATTCAAAAAGAAAAAGGCATCTTGTAAAATCAAGACCTATCATATTTTAGTTAAAAGGTTGAGACGAAGGTCTTGGCCTTTTTATGATAGGGAAGAGTTATCACTATATAGCGTATACATAGATAGAAAAAGATGTTAAAATAGAACAAAACTTTTTTAAGGAGATAAGGATGAAAAAGATTTTTAAATGGACCCTATTTGCTGTGGCGACATTGAGTCTAGTAGCTTGTGGCACCACTGCTCAAAAGACAAATTCGCAGCAATCAAAGACGGAAAAAGCGGCGAAAAATTCAGCATCTGACGGTCAAGTAGAGCTGAGCCTAAAAGGAGGGCAATACATCAAACCGCCTGTCCTCAATGACTCAGAAGACGGCACTTATTTAGCCCTTCAATTAGAATTTAAAAATGTTGCCAAAGAATCTATCAACGTGTCAGATTCAGATATCACCATTTACGATGCGGATAATAACAAGGTCAAATTGCAGTCAGGAATTTATGATCACAGTGAAGCATTCCAACTCCTCAAGAGTGATCAGTTGGCCCAGGATAAAAAATTAACCGGTTATATCGTTTTTCCAGTCGAAAAAGGCAAGAAGTACGAAGTGCAGTATGAACGAAAAACCTATAGCTCTGATAAAAAATCCAAGCCTTTAAAATTTGCGGTGGATTCTTCTCAGTATGAGGACAAGGTGGAAGCTTCCACTATTCTAGCAGATGAATACATCAATCAAGTTTACTTCAGTGGCCAACGAAAGGTCAAAAAGGATGACGCTTTTGTTTTGGGAACTGATTTGAAAAAGGAACGCAGTGATTTCCGTGCGAAATTTGCGGCTGATTTTACTCGTAAATTGCATGATTACCAATTCCCTGAAGAAGAAGTGACCCAGTTTATCGATGCTTATGAAAAGGAAAATGCTAAGCGCGCAAAATTAACCTATAAGGTTAAACAATATCTCCCAGACAAGGTAGTCATTAGTCTAAATCCTGAGACAGTCAGCATGGAAAAGACGATCTTAAACCACATGCAGACCTTCTATCAGGAACATCGAAAAGACTATCCAGGGATCATCGAGGCGAATCAGGCTCAAAACAAAGCCTATAGAGAGGAAATGATGGCTTCTCTTGCAGATCGCCCCTTGACGACGCCGGATCGATACGACTACCAGTTGACCTTTGTTAAGAAAGATGGCAAATGGGAAGTAGAAAAAGCCTACAATAGTGATAGCTTTATGGAAAAATTCGAGGGAAATCTTTCTTAATGCTGAAGTTGGCACTCCTAGGACATGAATCTAGGAGTGTTTTTGTCTATAGCTTTAAACTATATCAAAATCCAAGAAACAGGAATTAGACGGAAACACCTATTAGTGATAAAATAATTTTAAGTTCGAAAGGAGATGAAGGCTTGTGTCTTTTTCTTATGAAGAGTTAGCAGAGATTCGCCACTATATCCACCAACACCCAGAATTGTCTGGTCAAGAATACCAGACAACCGCCTTTCTAAAAGAGCGTCTTGAAGAGTTGGGGATTCGTATTTTAGAGAGTAGATTAAAAACTGGTCTGATTGCAGAAATTGGGTCCGGCCAACCGGTGGTGGCACTTCGAGCAGATATCGATGCCCTTCCGATTTTGGAACAAACGAATCTGCCCTACCAAAGTCAGAATCCAGGCGTCATGCATGCCTGTGGCCATGATTTTCATCAAACCAGTCTTCTGGGAGCAGCAGCTCTTCTCAAGGAAAAAGAAGACCAGCTTGAAGGGACCGTACGCTTGATCTTTCAACCAGCAGAAGAAATCTCAGAAGGTGCTTCTGATGTTTTAGCAACAGGACTGTTGGAGGATGTTCAAGGAATTATTGGTTTTCACAATATTCCCCAGCTAAAAGCAGGGCAACTTGCCTTGAATGCTGGAGCCATGATGGCAGGGGTTGAGAAATTCAAGGTTACTGTGACAGGGGTTAGTAGTCATGCTGCGAGACCAGATTTAGGAGTTGACACTGTAACGGCCGTCACAACCATGGTTCAGAACTTACAATTATTAATTTCACGGACCGTTTCTCCCTTTGAAACAGCTGTTTTGTCCATTACGCACCTGGATGTGGGCTCAACCTGGAATGTGCTTCCAAAATCAGGCTATTTTGAAGGAACGATTCGCTCCTTTAATCCGAGTGTGCAAAGAGAGTTGAAGGAACATTTTATTTCGATCATTCGTCATATAGCAAAAAGCCTGGAAGTGGATGTGGCTTTTGAGTGGGGAGTGACCCCGCCTGTTACCTTTAATGATGAGGAATTGACCAAAGTCGTTTGGGAAGCTTCACAAGACTTGGCTGAGGTGCTTCCAGCAAATCCATCTACAGCTGGAGAAGACTTCGCCTTTTACCAAGAACGAATTCCTGGAGTCTTTGCCTTTATCGGTTCAAATGGAGAGCCGGATGCGCCAGACCTCCATCATGATCACATGACCATCGATGATGCAGCCTTTCAGGTGTCGGTTCCCTATTATGTTGAAAATGC
The DNA here is from genome assembly GCF_943193075.1 of Streptococcus caecimuris. NCBI lineage: Bacteria > Bacillati > Bacillota > Bacilli > Lactobacillales > Streptococcaceae > Streptococcus > Streptococcus caecimuris. The sequence goes on from NZ_CALPCT010000007.1 coordinate 29,164, forward strand.
GCAAGCTTTATTGCGGTATTTTAAAGAAAAATAAGTGTGATAAAGAAAAACTATCACCTCCATAAAAAATATATATTAGGCAAGTGAATGCTTTTCTGATAGAATAAAAAAATACTTTTAAAATGGCGTTTTATGTGCCTGAAACCAAAAAGGAGATCCTATGAATCTAAAAAAAATGATTAAGTATTCTGCTTTAGGATTAGTTGCAGTCCTTGCAACCAGTGCTTTAGTAGCATGTTCATCTGGCAAATCAGCCAGTGGGAAGAAAACCATTGAAGTTGGAACGGTTGGAACAACCAAACCCTTCTCTTATGAAGAAAAAGACGGCAAGCTAACTGGTTATGAGATCGAAGTATTGCGTGAAATCTTTAAAGGTTCAGACAAATACGAAGTAAACTTTAACAAAACAGAGTGGTCTTCAGTCTTTGCTGGCTTAGATAGTGACCGTTTCCAAATCGGTGCCAACAACATCAGCTACTCAAAAGAGCGGGAAGAAAAATACCTCTATCCAAATCCATATGCTCGCAATCCATTAGTATTGGTCGTACCAAAAGATTCTTCTATTAAATCTTTGGATGACATTGGTGGCAAGAAAACAGAAGTTGTTCAAGGAACATCTACTGCTAAACAATTAGAAGATTACAATAAAAAACATTCAGATAATCCAACTGACTTGCAATACACAGATGGAACCATTCAAACCATCATGGCTAATCTAGCGGATGGTCGTACAGATTACAAGATCTTCGAACGAATCTCAGTAGATACTATCATTCGTGATCAAGGCTATGACAACTTGAAGGTTATCGAGCTTCCAAGCGACCAACAGCCTTATGTGTATCCAATTATTGCAAAAGAAGATAAAGATCTTCAAAAATTTGTCAATAAACGTATCAAGGAACTCTATGACAATGGAACCCTTGAAAAACTGTCTAAAAAATACTTTGGTGGAGTTTATCTACCAGAAGCAAAAGATATTAAAGAATAATATTTATTTAAAGGAGATTTCAAAATGAAATTGAAAAAAATTCTTGGTTTAACAGCTCTTGCAGCTATTGCAACATTTGCTCTTGCAGCATGTGGTTCTTCAAAATCATCTAGCAAAGATGGCGAAACAACAGTTAAAGTGGGTGTCATGAATTTGAGCGACACTGAAAAAGCTCGTTGGGATGCAGTCGAAGAAAACCTCAAAGGAAAAGGCATCAAATTGGAATTCACCCAATTTACAGATTACTCACAACCAAACGTGGCTGTAAAAGATGGTAGTGTAGATATCAATGCTTTCCAACACCACAACTTCTTGGATAACTGGAATTCTAAAAATGATGATGCGCTTGTCTCTGTAGCGGATACTTACATTGCTCCAATCCGTCTCTACTCTGGTACAGAAAACGGTAAAAACAAATACACTTCAATTAAAGAAATTCCTAAAGGTGGAACAATCGCTGTACCAAATGACCCAACAAATGAAAGCCGTGCCTTGTATGTCTTGCAATCAGCTGGTTTGATTAAATTGGATACCAAAGATGGTCAATTGGCAAACGTGTCAAACATTAAAGAAAATCCAAAAGATTTGAAGATTTCTGAATTGGATGCTTCACAAACACCATCTGCTCTTCCATCAGTAGATGCTGCAGTCATCAACAATACCTTCGTTCGTGAAGCAGGCGTTGATTTCAAAAAAGCTATCTATGTTGAAAAGAAAGACAACAACTCAAAACAATGGTACAACGTGATCGCTGCTAAGAAAGATTGGGAAAAATCTGATAAAGCAAAAGCAATCAAAGAAATCATCAAAGCCTATCACAAAGACAATGTGAAGAAAGTGATCGAAGAATCTTCAGAAGGAATGGACCAACCAGTCTTCTAAGATTTGATCTCAAGTGTATGAAGGAGGTGGAGAAGCAATTCTCTACCTCTTATCGTGTATTAGGAGGAATGCATGCCTTTTGCAACAGAAGCGGAACAAATCCGTAAATTTGAAAATGATGAGGTCGCACAACATTATTTTGAAGTGTTGCGAACATTGATTTCAAAAAAATCCATCTTTGCCCAACAAGTTGGTCTCAAGGAAGTGGCCAACTATTTGGGGGAAATTTTTACAGCTGCAGGAGCCAAAGTCGAAGTTGATGATAGCTATACAGCTCCTTTTGTGATTGCCAAATTTTTCTCGCCAAATCCTGAAGCCAAAACCATCATTTTTTATAACCACTATGATACGGTACCAGCTGATGGGGACCAACCTTGGACGGGAGACCCTTTTACCTTATCGGTTCATTATGGAAACATGTACGGTCGAGGGGTTGATGATGACAAGGGGCATATCACGGCTCGTCTCACAGCTCTTCGAAAATACATTCGTGAAAGTGGCGATTTGCCAGTCAATATCACCTTTATCATCGAAGGGGCAGAGGAGTCTGCATCGACTGACTTGGATAAATACTTGGCCAAACACAAGAAACACTTGCGTGGGGCAGACCTCTTAGTGTGGGAACAAGGTACCCGAAATAATCAGGGTCAGTTGGAAATTTCCGGTGGTAGCAAAGGGATCGTCACCTTTGATATGGTGGTGAAGAGTGCAGAAGTGGATATCCATTCCAGCTATGGCGGTGTGGTAGACTCTGCTTCTTGGTATTTGTTAAATGCTATCGCCAGTCTTCGTGACAAAGAAGGTCGAATTTTGGTGGATGGGATTTATGATCAGATCCAAGAACCCAATGAACGCGAGCTAGCTTTGATCGAGCAATATGCCAACAAAGGACCAGAAGATGTAGCGGAAACCTATGGTCTAACCCTTCCAATCTTGAAGGAAGACCGAAAAGAATTCCTGCGTCGTTTCTATTTTGAACCAGCCCTGAATATTGAAGGTTTTGGCTCTGGTTACCAAGGACAAGGTGTTAAAACGATTCTTCCGGCAGAGGCGCGTGCCAAGATGGAGGTGCGCTTGGTTCCAGGTCTAGATCCCAAGGATGTCTTAGAAAAGATCAAGCAACAATTGAAGAAAAATGGCTATGATCAGGTCGAATTGGTCTATACTCTCGGTGAAATGAGTTACCGAAGTGATATGAGTGCCCCATCGATTTTAAATGTCATACGGCTGGCCAAAGATTTCTATAGAGAAGGAGTTTCTGTTCTTCCAACAACAGCGGGGACCGGACCCATGCATACGGTATTTGAGGCTTTGCAGGTGCCGATGGCAGCCTTTGGAATTGGCAATGCCAATAGCCGTGATCATGGGGGCGACGAAAATGTGAAAATCGCCGATTATTACACCCATATTGAATTGATAAAGGAGTTAATAGCAAGTTATGAGTAAAGCAATGATTCAGCTGGACCACATTGATGTGACCTTCCAGCAAAAGAAACGTCAGATCCAAGCCGTCAAAGATGTGACCATTCATATTAATGAAGGCGATATCTATGGGATTGTAGGGTATTCCGGAGCCGGGAAATCGACCTTGGTTCGGGTGATCAATCTCTTGCAAGTGCCTAGTGCCGGAACCATCACTGTGGATGGAGATGTGATTTATCAAGATCAGGTGACCCTAAAACCGGCTGCCCTTCGGGAGAAACGTCGGGATATCGGAATGATTTTCCAACACTTCAACTTGATGGCTCAAATGACTGTCGCAGAAAATGTGGCCTTTGCTCTTAAACATTCTAAATTAAACAAAGAACAAAAGAATGAGAAAGTGGCGAAATTGTTGGAATTGGTTGGTCTAGCTGACCGTGCAGAGAATTACCCAGCACAATTGTCTGGTGGTCAAAAGCAGCGGGTAGCGATTGCGCGTGCCCTTGCCAACGATCCAAAAATTTTGATCTCAGATGAGTCAACTTCAGCCTTGGATCCAAAGACGACCAAACAAATTCTAGCTTTGTTGCAAGAGTTAAACAAAAAACTTGGCTTAACCATTGTCTTGATCACCCATGAGATGCAAATTGTCAAAGATATTGCCAACCGGGTAGCTGTCATGCAAAATGGCGAGCTGATTGAAGAAGGGTCTGTTTTAGATATCTTCTCGAATCCGAAAAATGCTTTGACGCAAGACTTTATCACGGTTGCAACAGGAATCGATGAAGCCATGGTAAAAATCAATCAACAAGCGATTGTGAAGAACTTGCCTGATGATTCGATGTTGGCGCATCTCAAGTATGCAGGTTCTGTGACAGATACAGCCATCATCAATGATATTTACAAGCAGTACCAAGTATCTGCCAACATTTTATTTGGGAACATCGAGATCCTTGATAACACGCCTGTTGGAGAGTTGGTGGTCATCTTATCAGGTGAAAATCAAAATCTGGAAACGGCCAAAGCTGAGTTAGAAAATGCAGGAGTTTCCGTGACTATTGTGAAAGATGGGAGAAAAGCATGATCCAGTTAATTCAAACATATTTACCAAATGTCTATAAATTAGGGTGGTCTGGCCAGTATGGATGGGGAACCGCTATTTACTTGACTCTTTACATGACCGTTATTTCCTTCATTATTGGTGGATTTTTAGGTTTGGTGACAGGACTTTTGTTAGTCTTGACCCGTCCAGGTGGTGTCATCGAAAATAGAATCGTTTTCCAAATTTTGGATAAGATTACTTCCTTGTTCCGCGCCATTCCTTTCATTATCTTGTTGGCCTTTATTAATCCCTTGACCTACTTGCTCTTGAAAAATACCATTGGTCCTACAGCAGCCCTTGTTCCACTGTCTTTGGCTGTCTTTCCATTCTTTGCCCGCCAAGTCCAAGTGGTCTTATCCGAGTTGGATGGAGGTGTGATTGAAGCAGCGCAAGCCAGTGGGGCAACCTTCTGGGATATTGTCGGAGTCTACCTGCGTGAAGGGCTTCCTGATTTGATCCGTGTGACAACAGTGACCATCATTTCCTTGATCGGAGAAACCGCCATGGCGGGTGCCGTTGGTGCTGGAGGATTAGGAACCTTGGCCATCAACTACGGGAAAAATATGTTTAACAATGATGTCATCTTTGTGGCGACCTTATTGATCCTGATTCTGATCGTTCTGGTCCAATTTATCGGGGACTTCCTTTCGAAGAAAATTAGCCACCGTTAGGATCAGTATCCAATGAATAGAATAAATGTGAATCAAATAAAACAAGTTGGAGCCTTCACTTTCCTCTATTTTCTTGCGATTGGACTGGGGGTCTTAGTTGGAAATCTGGTCGATCATCAAGGAAATATGTTTTATGCTCCTGCCTTTTCAGCCCTGTTTGGCGGGACGATCTACCGCTATTATCTAGAAAAAATAAAAGGAGTTGGATCTATCTTTATAGTTGGCTGCGTGATCGGATCCTTCTTCCTCTTTTCGCGTCATGGTGCAGGTGCCTTTATTCCAGCCTTGATCGCCGGAAGTTTTGCGGAGATGGTCGCCTCAAGTGGTCGTTTTCGCTCGAATTTACGAAATGCCTTGTCTTTTGTTATTTTTGCCTTTGCGACAACAGGGCCCATTCTTATGATGTGGTTCTATCCAGCCAGTTACCGCATGTCGTTACTGGATCGTGGTAAATCGATAGACTATGTCAATCGGGTGATGGTATCACCAGATCTAGCGACCATCACTTGGTTTGTCCTCACGGTCATACTGGGTGCTGGATTAGGATGGGGACTATCATATATCCTACAGTCATTTCTAACAAAAAGAAGAGGAAACTAAGAAAGCCTGGGAAACCAGGCTTTTTTTGTTTTATCAAAAATATTTTTTACAAAATGTAAGATATATATTGCAAAATAGAAAATATAGTGTATAATAAAGCTATAAAAACAAGAAAGGAAAATCATGTGGCGAAAAATCTCAAATTAAAAATGGCCCGGGTCGAGCATGATATGACCCAGGGGGATCTTGCAGATGCCATTGGAGTGACGCGCCAGACCATCGGTCTGATTGAGGCGGGAAAGTATAACCCAACCCTCAGTCTCTGCCTTGCCATCTGTAAGACCTTGGATAAGACGCTGGATCAACTGTTCTGGGAGTAACAGTTTTAATAATAGAAAGAGGAAGAATATGAAACAAAAGAAAGAACCAATTGTAAAAGATGAACGGACCATGCTACTTGATGGAAAAATCGCAGGAGAACTTGTCCTTGGTATGACCTGCTTTATTGCCCTATCTGCCTTTGTGAAATCCAGTATCCTGGACTTAGACCTAGTCGCTTATCTCCCTGAGATGTTCCTTCTGATTGCCATGGGAGCCTATGCCTTTGTGAGAAGGATCAGTTCAGGGATTGATATCCGAGATATGTTAGAAAAAGATAGCTGGTTGAGTCGCCTTGGGTCAGGTCTATTCTTTGCTGTGCTTGTGACAGCTATGGATGTGATTGGAAAGCGAGAAGCAATGAGCTTTATGCTCAGTCCCAAGTATCTGGTCAAAATTTTATTAGAAATTCTCGTCTTTGCCCTCCTGACAGATCTGCTTGAAAAACCACTTGCTATTATCAATCGGAAAAAACAAGAGAAGATTGAGGCAGAGTTAGAGGATGAAGAATAAGGAGGAAGAGATGAGATTACAATTGCTGAACAAACAAATCATAGATGAACGAGAAGAAGGCTTAGCTAATAAGGCTGGTGCTGAGACGGCTGGTTTTCTTTGCCTTGCCTTAACTGTTTTTAGTGTGGGATCCATTTTTACATCTAAGGTGGGGCTCAGTCCAATCATGGTGGTAGCCTTACTCATCGTCTCAGGATTGTATTACTCTGTTCGTTGTCAACGATTGGGTGTGAAATTTATCAGTTATAGCTATCTAAATGCGACAGGAATTGTAGCAGTAACCTTTATTCTCTCCTTGTTCATCTGGGCCCAAAATTTTCAATTAAACCAAGCTGTCTATCAGGCCAATCCCTTCCATTCAAAATTTTTACTAGTACTTCCAATTACCTTTTTACTGAATCTTCCAATTGTATGGGGAGTGAATACCCTTGTAATGCTTCTTGCAAAAGTTGAGAAAAAACGCTATGAAGCCTATCTGGATCAGATGGAAAAAGAAGAGTAACTTGGTTTCATCGTGTAAAAGTCTGGTATCCCAGGCTTTTATTTTTCAGTCAAATAAATTGCATTCGTTTTCTTGGGAGAGTATACTGGTATAGTTGAATGAAAAATTCTGATAATTTAATCTTAGAAAAGAGAATATTATGGCAAAACCTATTCGCGTATTACTCTACTACCTCTATACTCCCATTGAAAATGCAGAACAATTTGCAGCCGACCACTTGGCCTTCTGTAAATCAATCGGCCTCAAAGGACGTATCCTAGTCGCTGACGAAGGAATCAATGGAACTGTTTCTGGTGACTACGAAACAACACAAAAATACATGGACTACGTTCACAGCCTTCCAGGTATGGAAGACCTCTGGTTCAAAATTGACGAGGAAGAAGAGCAAGCTTTCAAGAAGATGTTTGTACGTTATAAGAAAGAGATTGTCCACCTTGGTTTAGAGGATGATAATTTCGATAATGACATCAATCCTCTTGAAACGACAGGTGCTTACTTGTCTCCAAAAGAGTTTAAAGAAGCTCTTCTCGACGAGGATACCGTTGTTCTTGATACTCGAAACGACTACGAGTACGACCTTGGACACTTCCGTGGCGCTATTCGTCCTGACATCCGCAATTTCCGTGAATTGCCACAATGGGTCCGTGATAACAAGGAAAAATTCATGGACAAGCGTGTTGTCGTCTACTGTACTGGTGGAGTCCGTTGTGAGAAATTCTCGGGTTGGATGGTGCGTGAAGGCTACAAAGATGTTGGTCAATTGCATGGTGGAATCGCCACTTATGGGAAAGACCCTGAAGTTCAAGGCGAACTGTGGGATGGGAAAATGTACGTCTTTGACGAGCGGATTGCAGTCGATGTCAACCATGTCGATCCAAGTGTAGTTGGAAAAGATTGGTTTGATGGAACACCATGCGAACGCTATGTCAACTGTGGAAATCCTTTCTGTAACCGTCGGATCTTGACTTCAGAAGAAAACGAAGATAAGTACCTTCGCGGATGTTCGCATGAGTGCCGGGTTCACCCTCGCAATCGTTATGTTGAAGAACACAACTTGTCACAAGCAGAAGTTCGTGAGCGTTTGGCCCTTATCGGTGAAACGCTTGATGGAGCACCAGCATAATAGAAACAAACAGTCTGAAAGCTCAGGCTGTTTTTATATGGAAATTGGTTGAAAATTGTGCTATACTTTAGGTAAGCGATTTCACAAAGGAGAAAACAAATGAGTATCGTGTTTTCAATCAAAAATAAAAAGAGCTTATTTGGCTATCAGAAAGTACTCGCAGCACAGGAAGTTCTTAAATTAGTGGAGGGGTTAACAACCTACAACTATGATCCTGCCACCCTTCATCGTCCCTTAAATGATTTTGAAGGCTTGAACTGTATCGTATTTGGTAAGAGCGGTCTTCCTCTGCAGTTACGCTATTTTGATGAGGAAGAGTCTTATCAGATTCAGGTGCCCTCTTTTGCGATAGAAGAAGATTGGCAGTTGGCCCTTCGATGGATCAGTCGCCTAGGAGAAGTATTAGGAACGGAGATTGTGGCTAGCGACGGCGTGAGCTATACTCCAGATTCTATTTTCCATTTTGATTATGAAGTCGTTATCCTAGAAACGCTGGGTAATTTGACGAAAGAAAAAGATCTAAAAGAGTTTGAAGTACAAGGCTTCGCTCATCCGGTCTATTTGGATCGGGATACAGTGCAGGAAGTCTTGAACCATGTCCATCCACTAGAAGCCTACTCTGCCTTTATCAAGAAGATTCAATATAGTGCAGCTTATTTCAGTCAAGTCCGTTTTTATCAACAGGAGGAGACAGGAGCATTTTTAGCTAGCTATAGCTTGACAGAAGATACGGATACGGTCTTGCCAAGCGTGCCACATGTTCCTGCAGAATATGTAGAAATTGTGGGCTTAGCGGGTATCATTGATTGGCAAGTTCTTTTGGTTGCGATCGATGGAGATCCGGATAAGCCAGAAAACTACCATCCAATTGGTTCTCTTGCTCTGAAGAAACTTATAGAAGCGCTAGAGCCAGATGAATATCAGCTGCTAGATGCTAGTCAAATTGAAATTAAAAAATTATCCAAAGAACGCTTGCTAGAATTAGCGCAATTGGAGAACAAGTAAAAAATATCATAGTGAACTGTCCCTCCGACGTTTGATCCGAAAAATCTAACGTCTGGGAGCAGTTCTTTTTTATGCCCTTCCTTTGATCAAAAACCAATGACTAGGCTAATTGTGGTATAATAGGGGCCTAGAAGTAGAATGAAAGAGGTGCACGAAATGCTGTTAGAAGAATTTGATGCCAATCGACAGGCGATTATCAATCCACAAGACTTACACGAACCAATTGAAGGATTTCCCAAAGTAGTCATCTCTTGCTTTTCAAGAGTAACTTTTGCGCGCCTCCTTGAAAATTATGAACATGAGGTCGTTGCAAGAACCTCCATGGCTAATTTTGAAGTCATGGTCTATGGGATCACTATTGGAGACCAACAAATTGGTGCCTTTAATGCACCAGTTGGGGCTGCTTCCTGTGTGGGAATTATAGAGGACCTGATTCAATTTGGGATGGAAAAACTGGTGCTCTTTGGGACCTGTGGGGTATTAGATCGAGATATCGAAGCAACCTCCATCATCATTCCAACAGCGGCTCTTCGCGACGAGGGGACCAGTTACCACTATCTTCCGGCTAGTGATGAAGTGGAAGTAAACAAGAAAACCCTTCCTCTCTTCCAAGCCTTTCTGGACAGCCACAAGGTTTCCTATCAGTCAGGAAAAGTGTGGACGACAGATGCACCTTACCGGGAAACCACCGACAAGATGAAGCGACGAAAGGAAGCGGGAGCCATCTGTGTGGATATGGAATGTTCGGCAGTGGCAGCCCTAGCAGCTTATAGGGGCTTTGAGCTCTGCCATTTCTTCTACGCAGCTGACCACCTCTCGGAAGAAAAATGGGATATCCGAACCTTATCTAGTCATGAGGATTTAGATAGCAAGGATCGAATCGCGGAGTTAGCCATCCAATTTGCGCTCTTTTGGGGAAAGGCAAACTAAATGAAAGAAGCAATGATTGAACTGAAGGATTTTTCCTTCCAATACAAGAAGTAATTTTGCAAGATAGGATTGTTTCATCTAGATTCTAAGTCGAGACAGAACCTGATGGATCTTTCTCAATCAGGGACGTTTTTACAATCCATGGAGGTAATGACATGTCAGAAACGATTTTAGTAACAGGAGCTTCAGCTGGCTTTGGTCAAGCGATTTGCCGTCGCTTAGTAGCAGATGGATACCGTGTGATCGGGTCAGCTAGACGCATCGATAAATTACAGGCCCTTCAAGAAGAGTTGGGAGAAGCCTTTTATCCCCTGCAAATGGATGTGACGGATCTTTCTCAGGTAGATCATGCACTTTCCAGTTTGCCAAAAGATTGGGAGAAAGTGGATGTTTTGGTCAATAATGCTGGCTTGGCCCTAGGCCTCGCCCCAGCTTATGAAGCAGAGGTCGCAGACTGGCTGACCATGATTCAGACCAATATTGTCGGCTTGACCTATCTGACAAGGAAAATCTTGCCCCAGATGGTGGAACGAAATGATGGCTATATTATCAATTTGGGCTCTACAGCAGGAACTGTGCCTTATCCAGGGGCAAATGTTTACGGGGCATCCAAGGCTTTTGTCAAGCAATTCTCCCTCAATCTTCGGGCGGATCTAGCTGGCAAAAAGATTCGTGTCAGCAATATTGAACCCGGTCTTTGTGAAGGGACAGAGTTCTCTTCTGTTCGCTTTAAAGGAGACGAAAAACGGGTAGAAGCCCTCTATCGTGATGCCCATGCCATTCAACCTGAAGACATTGCTAACACCGTAGCTTGGTTGATCCAACAGCCCAAGCATGTCAATGTCAATCGGATTGAAATCATGCCGGTTTCCCAAACCTTTGGCCCTCAACCCGTTTATCGTGATTAAAAAGAGAAGCAACCACTCCACAAGGGGTTGGTTGTTTTTTATGTTTCCTCTGGTATAATAGAAGGCAAAGTAAGGAGAAAAAGATGACAGCTGCGTTAATTATTGGTTCTACAGTTTGTGATGTGATGATCTACTTGGATCGTTTGCCAAGTCGTGAAGGAGATGCCCATATTGATCACCAGCAATGGTCTGTGGGAGGTTGTGCCTTTAATGTCGTTAATATCCTTCATTTTTTGTCGCAACCCTACCAGTTTGTCTCGCCAGTTGGTTCTGGGATGTATGGTGATTTTATTCGGAGAGAGTTGAAACAATTAGGAATTTCCTCTAGCATCTCATTAGAAGGGGCCAATGGTTGCTGTTACTGCTTTGTAGAGTCTGATGGTGAGCGGACCTTCTTATCGGACCACGGAGTGGAGTATAGCTTCCAAGCAGAGTGGCTAAAAGAGATCGAGACAGATCGGTTTGATTACATCTACTTGTGTGGCCTTGAAGTCGAGGAGCCAACCGGTCTTGCATTGGTCCAGTCTATTTCGCAACTAGAAGGCCAGGTGATTTTCGCACCTGGGCCACGCGGACACTTGATTCCAAAGGATCGACTGGAAGCAATTTATGATCTGCATCCGATTCTCCATGTTAATGAGGCTGAAGCACTGGCTTTTTCAGGGTGTAGAGAGATCCAGCCAGCCATCGAACACTTGTATCAGAGAACGGGACAATTAGTCATTGTCACCTTGGGTGAAAACGGAGCGGTTGCCTATGATGGCAACTGGTATGAGGCAGACGGTTTTCCAACAGAAGTCGTCGATACAGTAGGCGCTGGAGATAGCCATGTAGGAGCCTTTATATCCGCTCGTCTAGAAGGCTTAGACATCGCGCAAGCCTTAAGCTTTGCCAACAAAGTCTCTAGCCAGATTGTTGCAAGTAAGGGCGTTCATCTGACAAAAGAGCAGCAAGAAGCCCTGCGAACAGAATTGAAACAAAAATAAAAAAGAGAGTGGGACAGAAATCGGTAATTCGTTAGAATTCGATTTCGTCGTCCCACCTCCTCACAGTTGAGTAGGGCTGTAAAAGCTGATGAAATTAGCGTAGTAGAGCCCACTCAACCACTGCGTCTTGCTCGACAATCCAAAAATAATTGAGAGGCTAGGACTTTTGTCCCAGCCTCTTATTTGACTTTTATTCTCTTAGCCCTTTGTATCTTACTACAATGGCCGCTTATTAGGCATGCCTGCTTTTCTTGGGTATTTATTGGGTGTTTCTTTTTTCTTTTCGACTACAGTGATATAGCGTGGATCGCCATTTGGCAATTCATATTGTAAATTGTCTTCAACCTTGCTAAAGAGCAGATTGAGGGCATTTTTGGCTTCTTCCAACTCTTCTTGAGCATTGCTGGCCTTGAGAGCAAGAAGACGTCCTCCTACTTTCAGGTAAGGGATGGTCAGTTCAGAGAGGACCTGCATGCGGGCAACAGCGCGGGCAGTTACGATATCAAATTGGGCACGAAAAGCCTTTTCTTGCGCAAAGTCCTCCGCACGTCCATGGTAGAAATGAACTCCGCTCAAACCTAACTCTTCAGCCAGCAAGTGGAGAAAATTGATCCGCTTATTGAGGGAATCAATGATGGTCACATCCAGCTCAGGGAATAGGATCTTCATTGGTAGGCTGGGAAAGCCAGCACCAGCTCCGATATCCAAGAGACGGATGGGTTGGTTTTCGATCAAACCTTGTAAAATGGGTGCGATCGAATCATAAAAATGCTTGAGATAGACTTCGTCTTTTTCGGTGATGGCGGTGAGATTAATCTTTTCATTCCATTCCACGAGGAGCTCAAAATACCGTTCGTATTGCTCTTTTTGACGATCAGTTAATGGAAAGCCGAGGTCGGCTAAACGGACATAAAATTCTTCTGGTTTCATGCTTTTATTTTACCACAAAATAAGGGAAATTTGATATACTGGTAGAAAGAAATGAAAGGAATTCAATAAAATGATTTGGATTATTCTTGGGATCATTGTGGTCCTTGTGTTGATTGTAGTAGGAGTTTACAACGGTTTGGTGAAAAGCCGCATGCAGACTCGCGAAGCTTGGAGTCAAATTGATGTGCAATTGAAACGTCGAAATGACTTGATTCCAAACTTGATCGAAACCGTTAAAGGCTATGCCAAGTACGAAGGAGATACACTAGCAAAAGTGACTCAACTTCGCCAACAAGTGGCTCAAGCTACTTCACCTGCAGAAGCGATGGCAGCCAGTGATGCTCTTTCACGTCAAGTGGCAGGCATTTTTGCGGTTGCTGAAAACTACCCAGACTTGAAGGCTAACACCAACTTCATGCAATTGCAAGAAGAATTGACCAATACAGAAAACAAAATTTCTTATGCCCGTCAATTGTACAACAGTGTCACAAGCAATTACAATGTGAAATTGGAAACTTTCCCAACAAACGTAATTGCTGGAATGTTTGGCTTCAGACAAGCCGAATTCCTTCAAGTGCCTGAAGAAGAAAAAGCTGTACCAAAGGTGGATTTTAGCGGATTAGGAGACTAATATGCTTTTTGACCAAATTGCAAGCAATAAAAGGAGAACCTGGATTCTCCTTATTGCTTTTTTCATACTCTTAGCTCTTATCGGAGCAGCCGTTGGTTACCTCTGGTTAGGCTCCTCCCTTGGGGGCGTCATCCTATCTTTGATTATTGGGGGTATCTATGCCTTTAGCATGATTTTTCAATCCACCGAAGTTGTCATGCGGATGAATGGGGCGCGTGAGGTAACGGAAGAGCAAGCCCCTCAACTCTACCATATTGTCCAAGATATGGCCATGGTAGCCCAGATACCCATGCCTCGGGTCTATATTGTGGATGATCCTTCTATGAATGCATTTGCGACAGGGTCTAATCCTCAAAATGCTGCTGTTGCAGCAACGACAGGTCTTCTAGCTGTGATGAACCGTGAGGAATTGGAGGGAGTCATCGGACACGAAGTCAGCCACATTCGCAATTACGATATTCGCATCTCTACGATTGCGGTTGCCCTTGCAAGTGCCATCACCATGCTTTCTAGCATTGGTGGCCGGATGATGTGGTGGTGCGGTGGCCGTAGCCGGGACGATGATCGAGAAGGTAGCGGTGGTTTGGAGATTGTTATGTTGATCCTTTCCCTGCTTGCCATCGTTTTAGCGCCATTAGCAGCGACCTTGGTCCAGTTAGCCATTTCTCGTCAACGGGAGTTCCTAGCAGACGCTTCAAGTGTTGAATTGACGCGGAATCCTCAAGGGATGATCAATGCTTTGTTAAAGCTAGACAATAGTGAACCAATGCAACGACATGTCGATGATGCGAGCAGTGCTCTTTTTATCAACGATCCTAAAAAAGAATCCGGATTGCAAAAACTCTTTTATACCCACCCACCCATTGCTGAGCGGGTAGCTCGCCTAAGAAAAATGTAAAAAAAATCCACCAAACGGTGGATTTTTTATTTGGTTGTTAAGAGGAGGGTAGTGAAACCAAGAATAGCAAAGGTCCCCCAAGCTAGGGGAAGGCTCCAGATAGCTAGACTAGAAAAAAGAGCTGTTCCAAGGGGCATGGCAAAGCTGACCATCAGTCCCAAAAAGCTAGAGGTAGAAGCTAATTTTTCAGCGGGTAATTTACTCATTAAAAGACTGGAAACTTTTGGGTTGATTTTTGCTACAAGATAACCAAGGAAAGTGATGAGTAGGAGGGAAAAGAAATCCCAGTGCACCAGAATATTTGTGAGCCCAAGCATAGTCAGCCCACCTGCTATCCACAGGAGGATATGATGGAGGCTTTGCTTGGAAAAATAATCGTGAGGTGTCAGACTAGCCCAGACCATGCTTAAAATAGTTACAGCCTCTAAGATCAAGAGAGATTGGCTAAAGTTCAACTGAAAGAAGGGGGAGTCAAGCAGTTGCAGATTGTAGATGCCAGAGATGGATCCCCCTAGGGCATTGATAAGAACCAATGAGAAGAGCAACTTGCCAAAGTGATGAACATCTTCATCTGCAAAAATACTTTTGGCGTTCTGGTACATCTCTTGGCATTCGTGTACCAAAGAATTCTTACTTTTGAGCTCAACGACGGGATCATGTGTCAGCTGCTTTTTTCTCATCAGGAGACAAGTGGAAGACAGGAGAAAAGTCAATGCATTGATCGAAGCGACCAGAGCAAAATTTTGATGGCTGATAGCTAGCAACCAAACACCTAGAGCTTGTCCAGAAATCGAACAGACCATACTAAGTAGTTGATTGAAGGAATAGGCCTCCATCAAATCCTCGTCGGGGATATTCTTTTTCATGATAGGGAGTTGCAAGCCTCCGCGATAATCACTCAAACAATCTGAAACGATGTTTAAGAAGCAAACAATCGAAAAGGCAAGGTAACCCGGAATCTTGGTCATGAGCGCAATAAGGATGAAGAGGATGGCTTGAAGATAGCCAATGCGGATCAACCAGTTAGCTTTTTTCTTCGTATGGTCAGCCTTCATCCCGACAAAAATGGTAAAGAGGCTAGGAATAAACACAATCAGATTAGCAATTCCAACAGCCAGACTCGGTTGCGGCATGCTGGCAGCAAAGACCACAAAGACCAGATTGTAGATGGCAGCACCAAGGGTATTCAAAAAGCGAGAAAGGCTGAGTAAGGCAAAAATTTTATTACGAGCTAAGAGTTTCATAAGCCTTCCTCCTTCACGTGATCAGTTGCTAGGACTTGTTTGATAGATCGAACGATCTGTTTGAAGAGGTCTAGTTTCTCATCATCAGAGAGAAGAAGTTCCTGATCCTTCAGATAAACGCTGGTATGTGAGAGAAGAAAGCGGAGGAAGTGGTTTTTTAGTTTGGTCATCATGGGAAGAACCTTCTTTCTTTACTTGATAGTCCTATTGTAAACCTAAAAAGCAAGAAAAAATTAATGTTGCATATTTTCAACAAAAACTCACAGAGTAGATCTGTGAGTTTTTAGGATTTATTGATCAGTTCTTGCAGGCCCTGTTTGTAGTAGTTGGCACTGTCCTTACAATCCAGAATAGAGAGAACCTGGATGGCCTGTTCCATCTTTTCAAGACCGATTTCTTTTTCTCCCTTTCGATAGAGAAATTCTCCTTTGGCGTAGAGATAAACCGTCCGAAGGTAGGCTTCGTTCTCAGAGTAAAAGTGGTCGTTAATTAGGTGGTCAAAAAAACATGCATCTTCAAATTCATTTGAACTAATGGCCAGAAAAAAGCCATTAAGGAAAATAGAATTGATGGCAGGACGAGAGGAATCTAGGAGAAGCTTGAAATCCTCCCTTTGGACCAACTCCTCTGTGTATTGTCGATAGAGCTGACTAGAGAAAAGTGGAGAGGTCAGAGAAAACAGGTTTAATTCAAAATTTCCCCAGATTGTGACAGAGAAGAGATAATCATGGAGGAAATCGAGTTCCTCTTGGCTAGCGGTGAGCTCTACTTCAGGATAGAAGCCAAGCATTTGGACTTTGAGAATAATGCTGGCTAAGAAGTCTTCTTTTTTCTGATATTTCTGATAGGCTTGCTGGTAGCTTTGGTACAAGTCTTGATCGTGTTCCAAGCTCATGTTTTCATAGTGCTCTTTCAACAATTTGGGAATAAAGGAGTGCTGATCGATTCCTGCTAGATGAGAAAACTCACTGAGGCTGGTTTTGATCTGTTGCAAAGCCTGAAAAAACCGTTGCGTGGTCAGGTCATTTTCTCCTCTTTCAAATCGAGATAACATGGAGCGCGAAAATTCGCCACCTGTAGCTTCCTCTAAAGAGATGTGACGACTTTCACGTATTTGCCGAAAAACTGCTCCGATATCTTTCATGAATTCTCCTCTATCTAACATTGCTCAATGCCCTAGCAAGTGACCCTCTTTTGTCCAAGAGATGGTGGGACCTTGTGTACAACACCAATTGGCCTAGTTACTGTATCTTTTTTCATGATTATAACAAATTTTTGAGGAGACTTCTTGGTTGAGGGGCAGCTTCATGATATACTAGTAGTATCTAGAAGATTTGAGGACAAAAGAATGAACCTATTTACACAAGAAATCCGTAAAAATCCTGAAGGACTAGCCTTTGATCAAGAGTTGGATTTGCTCAAAGAATTGCAAAAGCGTAATCCAGAAATTCTTGATTTAAAGAATGTGACAGCGACAGGACGAGTAGCCTATGATACAGGCCTCTATGTCTTGAATTACCAGTTGAGCTATACCATCGTTTTGGCATCTAGCCGAAGCATGGAGCCTGTTGAGCTTCAAGAGAGCTATCCTGTAACAGAGGTGTTTGCGGAGGATGTACAGTCTGACGCAGATATCGAGGCCCTAGAGGAAGACTTGATCCTTCCAATCGAAGGTGGGAAGATTGACCTGAGTGAAAGCGTAGCGGATAATATCCTGCTCAATATTCCTCTCAAGGTTCTCACTCCAGAAGAAGAGGCTGGACAAGGTTTTATTGAAGGCAATGATTGGAAAATCCTATCCGAAGAAGAATACCAAGCCGCTCAAGCGATTAAGAAAGAAGAAAACAGTCCTTTCGCCGGTCTAAATGGCTTGTTTGACGAAGAATAAGCTAGAGATTGCATTTGATAAATTTAGACATAAATACAGGTCTTTTCTTTGAGGAAAGGCCTTCTTTTGATATACTAGGATTAATAAACAACAGAGGGGAGACCTCTAAAAAGGAGAAAAAGTATGGATACTTTATTTATTCCAGGTTGGTTGATTACCGGCCTAATAGTCGCAGTTATTATTTTGATTTTGCTTGTTAAAGGTTATGTGAACGCTAAACCCAACGAAGTCGTGGTCATTACCGGTCTTCGGAAGCAACGTCACTTGCGTGGGAAAGCTGGCTTTATGATTCCCTTTGTCGAACAACGCTCTTATCTTGATATTGAGCAATTCTCGACAGATGTTCGGACGTCAGAAGCAGTCCCAACATTGGACTTCATTAACGTCCGTGCCGATGCGGCTGTTAAATTAAAAATTGGTACAACCGATGAAATGATTGCCCGGGCTGCAGAAAACTTCTTGAACTGGAATACGACAGATATTTCCAACTCTGTTCAAGATGTCTTGGAAGGAAACCTGCGGGAAGTGATCGGTCAGATGGAGCTCCGTAAGATGGTCAATGACCGTCAAGAGTTTGCCTCAAAAGTGCAAGATAACGTAGCACCAGACTTGGCTAAAATGGGTCTAGAAGTCATCGCCTTTACGGTTCAATCCTTCTCTGATGAAGGGGGAGTCATCGATAACCTCGGGATTGAAAATGTTGAAACCATTAAGAAAGATGCCTTGATTGCCAAAGCCAAAGCAGAACGCGAACGCAAGGAAGTCGAAGCAGAACAAGATAAATTGGCCAACGACAAACGCGTCGCTGCCGATCTTGAAATCGCGCAAAAACAAAACGAATTAAAACTCAAACAAGCAGCCCTCAAGCAAGAAGCAGATATTGCCCAAGCAAAAGCAGATGCCGCTAAAGGGATTGAGGCAGAAGTGCAACGTCGTGAACAAGAGCGCGTGGCAGCCGAAGCCAATATCATGAAACAGGAAAAAGAAGCGGAAGTCAAAGAGCGCGAAGTTAAGGTTCGTGAGCAAGAATTGGATGCCAACATCCGCAAACAAGCTGAAGCTGAAAAATATGCGCGTCAACAAGCTGCAGAAGCAGAATTGATTGAACGCCAACGCAAGGCGGAAGCAGAACTCTTCGAAACACAAAAAGAAGCCGAAGCTCGAAAAGCTCAAGCCGAAGCTGAGAAATTTGCCCAATTGCAAGAGGCCGAAGCTATTGAGGCTAAAGGTCGTGCCGAGGCTGAAGCCATTCGCTTGAAACTGGAAGCCGAAGCCAAAGGTTTGGACCAAAAGGCCGAAGCGATGAAGAAAATGCAAGAAGCAGCCATTACTGAAATGGTCGTTGACAAGTTGCCTGAAATTGCGCGTGCTGTCGCAGAACCATTAACCAAGGTTGATAAGATCACCATGTACGGGGAAGGCAATGCTTCTAAGATGGTGGGAGATATTATGCAAAGTATCGACCAAGTCTCTCAAGGAGCCGGATTTGATATTCGTCAATTGCTAGCAGGAGCTCTTGGAGTTAATATGACGGTCAACAAACTCAAAGAAGGAGAACAACCGGTCATTGAAGCAGAAGAGTTAGCTTCAAAAGAAGATTAATGTCATTCATCAGAAAGTGTCTGAGGACTGTAACTCAGGCACTTTTTGTTTTTTGCTTCAAAGTAGATAGGGGCTATCTTTTCTACATGAAGGGGCAGGGTATGATTTTCTACTTTCATTTGATGTCAAAAAATGGTAGAATATAGGCAAACTATAAAGAGGAGTGTCACATGACAAAAGCAAACTTTGGTGTTGTTGGTATGGCCGTAATGGGTCGTAACCTTGCCCTTAATATTGAATCTCGTGGATACACAGTTGCTATCTATAACCGTAGTAAAGAAAAAACAGAAGATGTTGTTGCTTGCCATCCTGAAAAGAACTTTGTGCCAAGCTATGATATCGAAAGCTTCGTAAACTCAATCGAAAAACCACGTCGTATCATGCTCATGGTTCAAGCAGGACCTGGTACTGACGCAACCATCCAAGCCCTTCTTCCACATTTGGATAAAGGTGATATCTTGATCGACGGAGGAAACACTTTCTATAAAGATACCATCCGTCGTAACGAAGAGTTGGCGAACTCAGGGATTAACTTTATCGGTACTGGTGTATCTGGTGGGGAAAAAGGTGCCCTTGAAGGTCCTTCAATCATGCCTGGTGGGCAAAAAGAAGCGTATGACTTGGTAGCTGACGTTCTTGAAGAAATCTCTGCAAAAGCGCCTGAAGATGGAAAACCATGTGTGACTTACATCGGTCCTGATGGAGCTGGTCACTACGTGAAAATGGTCCACAACGGGATCGAGTACGGGGATATGCAATTGATCGCAGAAAGCTATGACCTCATGCAACACTTGCTTGGACTTTCTGCAGAAGACATGGCTGAAATCTTCACTGAATGGAACAAGGGTGAATTGGACAGCTACTTGATCGAAATCACTGCGGATATCTTGAAACGCAAAGACGACGAAGGTCAAGATGGACCAATCGTAGACTACATCTTGGACGCTGCAGGAAACAAAGGAACTGGTAAATGGACTAGCCAATCAGCGCTTGACCTTGGTGTGCCATTGTCACTCATCACTGAGTCAGTATTTGCCCGTTACATCTCTGCCTACAAAGAAGAACGTGTACATGCTAGCAAGGTTCTTCCAAAACCAGCTGCATTCAAATTTGAAGGAGACAAGGCTGAGTTGATCGAAAAAATTCGTCAAGCCCTTTACTTCTCAAAAATCATCTCTTACGCACAAGGTTTTGCGCAATTGCGTGTTGCTTCTAAAGAAAACAACTGGAACTTGCCATTTGCGGACATCGCATCTATCTGGCGCGATGGATGTATCATCCGTTCTCGTTTCTTGCAAAAGATCACAGATGCTTACAACCGCGATGCAGATCTTGCTAACCTTCTATTGGATGAGTACTTCTTAGATGTCACTGCTAAGTACCAACAATCAGTTCGTGACATTGTAGCTCTTGCTGTTCAAGCCGGTGTACCTGTACCAACCTTCTCAGCAGCCATCACTTACTTCGATAGCTACCGTTCAGCGGATCTTCCAGCGAACTTGATCCAAGCACAACGTGACTACTTTGGTGCTCACACATACCAACGTAAAGACAAAGAAGGTACCTTCCACTATTCTTGGTACGACGAAAAATAATCTTGCTCTATGGTCAAACGAGTTCTACTAGTAGAAAATGAGAAGCAAATCGCGCGCTTCATTGATTTGGAACTTCAAAAAGAAGGGTATCAAGTTGATGTGGTCGAGGATGGAAAAGCGGGTCTGGCTTTGATTGCTGCGACCAAATATGATCTGATCTTGTTTAATTACGATTTGTCAGATATGTCTGGTGAAACATTCGCAGAGGAAATCAGTCGGATTCGCCCAGCTTCTGTTTTGATTGTTTTGGATAGCCGCGAAAAAATTGCTGAGCACAAAGAGAGTATTCAGCGCTTTGCCGTTTCCTATATGGTTAAACCCTTTATTATCAGCGATTTGGTAGATAAGATCACAGCCATTTTTAGAGGACGTGATTATATTGACCAACATTGTAGCCAGATGAAAATCCCAACATCATACCGCAATTTGCGCATTGATGTGGAACACCATACCGTCTATCGTGGGAAAGACATGATTAGTTTAACCCGCAGAGAGTATGATCTCTTAGCGACTCTGATGGGAAGCAAAGGGGTGGTGACACGAGATCAGTTGTTGGAAAGTGTCTGGAAGTACGAGAGTACAGGTGAGACTAATATTGTGGACGTCTATATCCGTTATCTCCGTGGGAAAATTGATCTACCCGGTCAAAAAAGCTATATTAAGACCGTTCGTGGGATTGGCTATGCCATGCAAGACACATTAGAATAAAATATTCGAACCCTTAGAGGGTTCGAATATTTTTATGACTCAAGGGAAACGTTTGCGTTTGGAAAGGATGGGTTTAAAAAAGGATTTGGCTAAAAAAAGATAAAAAAAGATAAAATTTAGAGAAAAAAATGAATGTAAGGCTTTACAAATTTTTAAAATGTGGTATACTAGAAACAAATTAAGCGCAAACGTTTTCTTAAAAACAAAAGCCTTAAACAATATAAGGAGGTTGAATGATGAATAAAGGATCATTCAAAAGTTTATTTAGCTTTGAATTCTGGCAGAAGTTTGGTAAGGCCTTGATGGTCGTTATCGCTGTCATGCCAGCTGCTGGGTTGATGATTTCAATCGGGAAATCAATCCCTATGATCAACCCGAATTTATCTCCACTTGTTATTACAGGTGGGATTCTCGAACAAATCGGTTGGGGGGTTATCGGTAACCTTCACATCCTCTTTGCACTCGCTATCGGTGGTAGCTGGGCCAAAGAGCGTGCTGGGGGTGCCTTTGCGGCTGGTCTCTCTTTCATCTTGATTAACCGTATTACCGGTGCAGTTTTTGGAGTTACATCTGCAATGTTGGCTGATAAGGATGCTACCGTTCATACGATCTTAGGTGGATCAATTAAAGTTGCAGACTACTTCATTAGTGTCCTTGAGGCACCGGCACTTAATATGGGGGTGTTTGTAGGGATTATCTCAGGTTTTGTTGGAGCAACTGCTTTCAATAAATACTATAACTACCGTAAACTTCCAGAAGCCCTTTCTTTCTTTAACGGGAAGCGCTTTGTCCCATTCGTTGTTATCGTTCGTTCAGCTCTTACAGCCTTGGTTTTGGCAGCCTTGTGGCCAGTGGTTCAATCAGGAATTAATGGATTCGGTGTCTGGATAGCCAACTCACAATCAACAGCTCCAGTATTGGCACCATTCTTGTTTGGTACCTTGGAACGTCTTCTCTTGCCGTTTGGTCTTCACCACATGTTGACCATTCCAATCAACTATACTCAATTGGGTGGTAGCTACCAAGTTCTTACAGGTGCTGCCAAAGGAACAACTGTATTTGGACAAGATCCACTTTGGTTAGCTTGGGTAACAGACCTTGTTAACTTGAAGAAGGCAGATCCTAGCCAATACCAACACTTGCTTCATGCGTACACACCAGCTCGTTTCAAAGTTGGTCAAATGATTGGATCATTTGGTATCTTGATGGGGGTTGTAGTTGCTATCTATCGCAATGTGGACCCAGATAAGAAAGAAAAATACAAAGGGATGCTTTTTGCAACTGCCCTTGCTACATTCTTGACAGGTGTTACAGAACCAATTGAATACATGTTCATGTTCATTGCAACACCATTGTACTTGATCTACGCCTTTGTTCAAGGTGCTGCCTTTGCAATGGCTGACTTGGTTCACCTTCGTGTCCACTCATTCGGTTCAATCGAGTTCTTGACACGTACCCCAATGGCCATCAACGCTGGTTTGGCATTAGATATCTTTAACTTTGTATGGGTAACAGTCCTCTTTGCCTTTATCATGTACTTCATTGCTAACTTCATGATTAAGAAATTCAATTATGCAACTCCAGGACGTAACGGTAACTATGAACAAAATGATGATGCCCCTGCAGGAGATGGTGCAGCAGCAGGTGCTGCTACAAGCTCAGCAAGCTCACAAGTCATTAACATTATCAACCTTCTTGGTGGACGTGCTAACATCGTCGACGTTGACGCATGTATGACTCGTCTTCGTGTAACCGTTAAGGATGCTGAAAAAGTAGGAACAGAAGAACAATGGAAAGCTGAAGGCGCTATGGGTCTTGTCATGAAAGGACAAGGGGTCCAAGCGATCTACGGACCTAAAGCTGACGTATTGAAATCTGATATCCAAGACGTTCTTGATTCAGGTGAAGTTATTCCTGAAACACTTCCTAGCCAAATGACAGCAGTTCAAAAAGCTGAAGCAACCTTTAAAGGGGTAACTGATGAAGTGCATTCCGTTGCAGATGGTGAAGTGATCAACATCGAAGATGTGAAAGATCCTGTATTCTCACAAAAAATGATGGGTGACGGATTTGCGGTTGAGCCTGAAAATGGCCACATCGTTTCACCAGTTGCTGGTAAAGTTACTAGCGTCTTCCCAACCAAACATGCCCTTGGTTTGGTAACAGATAATGGTTTGGAAGTCTTGGTTCACATCGGTCTAGATACTGTTAGTCTTGAAGGAAAACCATTTGAGGTTAAAGTTTCTGAAGGTCAAACAGTGGCTGCTGGAGACCTCTTGGTAGAAGCAGACCTTGATGCGATCCGTGAAGCTGGTCGTGAAACTTCAACAATTGTTGTCTTCACAAATGCAGATGCGATTAAATCCGTTAAGGTCGAACATACTGGTAAATTGGCAGCAAATGCGCCAGTTGCAACAGTAGAATTATAAAAGACATCGGCAAAGAAAATGAGGTTGGGGCAGTGCACCCGGCCTCTTGCCGTTTCTTGATTTGGAGAGAAGGAGAAATCAGGGGATGAAATTTTTAACATTAAATTCCCATAGTTGGATGGAAGAGAATGCTCAGCAAAAATTTGAAACCCTCAAGGAACAAATTTTGGAAGCGCAATATGATGTGATCTGTTTCCAAGAGGTCAATCAAGAAATGGGCTCAGAAGCAGTCGAAACAGATGAGTATTATCAAGCCTTGCCATCAGCTGTAGCCATTCACAAAGATCACTTTGTTCGCGTATTGGTAGAAGAGTTAGCTGCTCAAGGACTCCACTATTATTGGACTTGGGCTTATAACCATATTGGCTATGATCACCTCAATGAGGGTGTGGCCGTTCTTTCGCGTCAACCCTTGAAGGCGGATGAGATTTTGGTATCCAATATGGATGATCCAACGGACTACCATACTCGTCGAGTAGCCGTTGCCCATACAAGTGTAGATGGCAAAGAGATTGCTGTTGCCAGCGTCCATCTTTCTTGGTGGGACAAAGGTTTCCAATTTGAGTGGCCACGCATTGAGAACTACTTCAGCCAAGTAGGCAAACCCTTTATTCTAGCTGGTGATTTCAATAATCCTGCCGGTCAAGAAGGGTATGAGACGATTCTATCCAGTTCCCTTAAGCTTCAAGACAGCTTTATCGAAGCTAAAGAAACAAAGGGGACTTATACTGTAGGTCCTGGAATCGATGGCTGGACGGATAATCAAGTTCCATTGCGAATCGATTACGTCTTTGCAAGTCCAGAATGGGACATCCAGCGTCTACATGTCATTTTTGATGATCAAAACAAACCCCATGTCAGTGATCACTATGGCTTAGAAGCCGAATTATCACTTTAATATAAATGGAGAGTCGAAAGGAAAACGATTTTATTCAATCGTCCTTCGACTCTTTTTTATGGATCAATGAGGAGCAAGCATAGGGGATTCTCCTGTTCTTCTGCTTTCTTTACGATTCAATTTATGGTAAAATGAAGTGTTAAAACAGTTTAAGGAGGTAGCAAATGCGTTGTCCAAAATGTGGTGGAAGTAAGTCTAGTGTGGTGGATAGTCGACAAGCTGAAGATGGGAATACCATCCGTCGTCGCAGGGAATGCGAAGAGTGCCATTATCGCTTTACTACCTACGAACGAGTGGAAGAGCGGACTCTAGTGGTCGTCAAAAAGGATGGGACACGCGAGCAATTTTCTCGTGATAAAATCTTTAATGGTATTATCCGCTCAGCTCAAAAACGGCCTGTTTCTAGTGACGAAATCGAAGAAATTGTAAACCGGATCGAGCAAAAGGTTCGCAGCCAAAGTGATAATGAAATCAACAGTGAATATATTGGTTCGTTGGTCATGGATGAGTTAGCAGATCTAGATGAGATCACCTATGTCCGTTTTGCTAGTGTTTACCGGAGTTTCAAGGATGTCGGTGAGTTAGAGACCCTCTTGAAACAAATTACGAAGGGAACCAAGAAGAAAAAGGAAAAATAGATGAAGCCCAATACGCCTTTCGCATTTTTAAAAAATAATCTTCTTCCACCGGCAGGGGCTGCATTGGAGCAGTATTACCTGCCTATTTTGGAGACGGAAACAGTAGCAGTTTATCGTTATCTGCTCGCCTCTTATGATCAGGGTGAAAAACAATATTTACTTGCTCAAATCCTCAATCACTTAAATATAGGATTTCCACAGTTGCTACTCGCCTTTGATCGCTTAATTGCTATGGGGTTGATCGATCTCTATGAGGAAGAAGTTGGGATCACCATCCAGTTACATGCTCCTCTTGCCTCAGAACAATTTTTTTCGAATGCTGTTTTCAAACGCTTGCTTGAAAAAAAGATTGGGGAAAAGGCCGTGGAGGATCTGCTCCCAGCACGCTCTTTAGGGACTAGACGGCAAGTTTCCTTCTCGCAAGTCTTTGGACTAGATGCTGGGGAGGTGACTGTTCTTCCAAGTAAGAAACAGCAGTTTGATATGGAGATGTTTAAGCGAATGATGGGGCGTGATGGACTTCGTTTTGTGGATGAAGGAGAAGCAACCCTAGCCCTCTTTGCCATCGCAGAAGAGCAACAATGGACCTGGTATGAAACTTATCTTTTAGCGAAAGAAACAGCTGTAGACCGGATTGTCTCTCCAAAGAGAATGAAGCAAAAGTTGGCTCAGGCGAGCCAAGAGCAACCACGCATGTCCTATAGCCGTCAGGAAGAAACCATTCTGAGGGAAGCTAAGGCAAAATCCAGCCTACAATTTCTAGCAGAGATTAAGAAGGCGCGCAATGCGACCATTACGCAGAGCGAACGCAAGACATTATCCAAGTTAGCTGATCTAGGCTTACTAGACGAGGTGATCAATATTATCTTGTTGTTGACCTTTAACAAGACCCAGTCTGCTAATCTCAATGAAAAGTATGCTTTGAAGGTGGGAAATGATTTTTCTTATCAAGGGGTCAACAGTGCAGAACTAGCGATTTTAAAAGTTCGAGAACGCCAGGAACAAGCTAAAGCTCAAGGAAACAAGGGGACGAGTCCTACATCAGCCAAGGGCAAGAACAGCAATGTTCCCAAGTGGAGCCAACCAAACTATCAAAATCAAACCAGTCAAGCAGAAAAGGTGGATCTTGCTAAAGAGAAACAACGCCTATTAGAAAAACTGAATCAAGGAGGTGAGTAGATGGAAAGTGTAGGTCAAACCATGTCTCACATGAACCGTGCGCGTCAATTTAACTATGAGGATTTGGTCGCACAGATCTTGGCAGACCAAGAAGTGGCTGCCTTTATCAAGGACCAGTCTTTGTCTGAACAAGAAATTCGACGGAGTATTTCAAAATTTAATCAATACATTAGTGAACGCAACCGTTTCTTATTGGGAGATCCGGATTATATTGCCAAAGGTTATAAGCCCATCCTCACCATGAATGAAGGCTATGCGGATGTCGCTTATGAGGAAACGCCAGAGTTAATCGAAGCCCAAAAACGAGCTGCGATCAACCAACGTCTCAACTTGATCAATCTCCCTTCAACCTTGAAAGAAGCGAGTCTAGCCAAGGTGGAACTCGATGATAAGGGGCGATTTGAGGCCTTTGAAGAATTAGCTAATTTTGTGGCCAACTATCCTGAATATCAAAAGGGGATCTACCTCTATGGTGATTTCGGAGTAGGAAAGAGCTACATGATGGCAGCCTTGGCTCATGATTTATCCGAAAAACGCCAGGCCTCTACTACCCTACTTCATTTTCCAAGTTTTGCTATCGATGTTAAAAATGCCATCAGTTCAGGCTTGGTCAAAGAAACCGTCGATCAGGTGAAAAAAGCCGAAATTTTAATTCTCGATGATATAGGTGCGGAACAGATGTCAGCCTGGGTGCGAGATGAAATCTTACAAGTGATTTTGCAGCACCGAATGCAGGAAAATCTCCCAACCTTCTTTACTTCTAACTTTAATTTTGAAGAGTTGGAACGTCATTTTGCAGCTTCGCGTAATGGAGATGAAACCTGGCAGGCCAAACGGGTCATGGAGCGCGTGAAATTTTTAGCCAAGGAAATCCATCTGGAAGGAGTCAATCGCCGATGAATGAAACCATCCGTTTAATGAAATCTCATTTTTCTGTTCGCCGTTTTAAGGAAGAAGCCATCAAAGAAGCTGACCTCAAGGAAATTTTATCAGCTGGGCAGATGGCATCAAGTTGGAAAAACTTTCAGTCTTATTCTGTGATTGTGGTCAAAAGCAAGGAAAAGAAAGAAGCTCTTTACGACTTTCTTCCTCAAGAAGCGATTCGCCAATCAGCCGTCTTTCTCCTCTTTGTTGGGGATTTAAACCGCGCTGGAAAAGCTGTCAAACTTCATGAGCAGGATTTCCATCCTGAAGGGGTGGACAACTTACTGATCACCTCAGTGGATGCGGCTCTAGCAGCTCAAAATACGCTATTGGCAGCTGAAAGTCTCGGCTATGGTGGAGTGATTATCGGCATGTTGCGCTACTGTTCAGAAGAAGTCGCAGAACTCTTCCGTCTGCCAGACTATACCTATCCTGTTTTTGGGATTGCTCTCGGAGTACCTAATCAGCAGCATGCAGTGAAACCACGTTTGCCATTGGAGCAGGTTGCTTTTGAAGAAGAATACCAAGAACAAGACCCATCAGTTGTGACTGCCTATGACAAGGTTCAGGCAGATTATGCTGGAGCGCGTGCAACAGACAGCTGGAGCGAGCGCCTTGCAGCTCAATTTGGTCAACCTGAACAAGAAGAGACCAAAAAACTACTAGAAAAACACAAACTATTATGAAATGAAGAGAGGCGTTCTTGAACCGAGGTCTCGCCTTTCATTAGAAAAGAGGAAATCATGGCCCTACCAACTATTGCGATTGTAGGCCGTCCCAATGTCGGAAAATCTACACTCTTTAACCGGATTGCCGGTGAGCGGATTTCCATCGTTGAGGATGTAGAAGGAGTCACTCGTGACCGCATTTATGCAACAGCTGAGTGGTTGAATCGAAAATTTAGTATCATCGATACGGGGGGAATTGATGACGTAGATGCCCCATTTATGGAGCAAATCAAGCATCAGGCAGAAATTGCCATGGACGAAGCAGATGTGATCGTCTTTGTTGTTTCTGGAAAAGAAGGGATCACGGATGCGGATGAATATGTCACTCGTATCTTGTATAAGACCCATAAACCGGTGATTCTTGCAGTCAACAAGGTGGATAACCCAGAGATGCGCAATGATATCTATGACTTTTATGCCTTAGGACTGGGCGAGCCACTACCGGTATCCTCTGTCCACGGGATCGGAACTGGGGATGTGCTCGATGCCATCATCGAAAATCTTCCGAATGACACAGAAGAAGAAAATCCAGATATCATCAAATTTAGCTTGATTGGTCGTCCAAATGTTGGGAAATCAAGCTTGATCAATGCGATCCTTGGAGAAGACCGGGTCATCGCAAGCCCTGTTGCTGGAACCACACGGGATGCCATCGATACCCATTTTACCGATGCAGATGGCCAAGAATTTACCATGATCGATACAGCTGGTATGCGCAAATCTGGTAAAATCTATGAAAACACTGAGAAATATTCTGTCATGCGTGCCATGCGTGCCATCGACCGCTCAGATGTGGTTTTGATGGTTATCAATGCCGAAGAAGGGATTCGGGAGTATGACAAACGGATCGCTGGCTTTGCTCATGAAGCTGGTAAAGGTATGATCATTGTTGTCAACAAATGGGATACCATTGAAAAAGACAACCATACCATGAAGCAGTGGGAAGATGACATTCGCGATCAATTCCAATACCTTTCTTATGCGCCGATTGTTTTTGTCTCTGCCTTAACCAAACAACGCTTGCACAAGTTGCCAGAGATGATTAAACAGATCAGTGAGAGTCAAAATACACGAATTCCTTCAGCTGTCTTGAACGATGTGATTATGGATGCCATTGCCATTAATCCAACGCCGACCGACAAAGGAAAACGTCTCAAGATCTTCTATGCGACACAAGTGGCAACCAAGCCGCCAACTTTTGTGGTCTTTGTTAACGAAGAAGAACTGATGCACTTCTCATACCTCCGTTTCTTGGAGAACCAAATTCGCAAGGCCTTTGTTTTTGAAGGAACTCCAATCCATTTGATTGCGCGAAAACGGAAGTAGGGAATATGAGACAAATGGATCAAAGTGGAGAAGGATATTTCAAATGATAAAACGCTCATTCTTCCAACTATGAAAACAACTAAAAGTAGCGCAAAAGCGTTGCTTTTTTTAATAAGCTGGTAAAATGAAGTGGAGGATAGTCAGATGCATAGTTTCATAGTCCGGATATTCTTTATTCCTTATGCTTTTTTAAGGATGAGTAGAGTAAACTCATGAAGATCATGAGAGCTTTAGGTTTGTGTACTTATTATTTAAAATCTATCTGTATCTCTTGTTTCTCGGTTCGATCGTAAGCTTGGAGCTCTTGATCCTATTGTTGGGGATTTTATTAAAAAATAGGTCGTATTTTTTGTGGGCTATCGGGATCTTTCTCCTCTCTATTTAGCTATTCTGTCTATTGTTCGCTCAGACGGTTAAAAGAGAAAAATCATGGATAGCTGATTGAGGTAACTCTATTACGAAATCAGGTGAAAAGCTGGGACAAGACTGTCTCAGTTTTTTTCTAAAAGTAAGTTAAAATCCTTTTAATAGTAAAATTATCTTTTCTAATTTTATCTTAAATATGGTATAATAAAGGGATTAATCTAAGGTGGTAAACATGGCAAAATTAATTCCTGGGAAGGTTCGTTCACAAGGGAGCCTTCTCTATGAAGCTGGGAAAGTTTCCCTTCAGGAAGTAAAAGAAAAATACCTATATTTTCGGGTGGAAGAAGAAAGCTTGCGGTACAGTTTGGACGACGATGCTGTTTTTTGTAGCTGTGCTTTCTTTCAAAAGAAAAAATTCTGTACACATCTAGCAGCTGTGGAAGCTTTTTTGAAGAATGATGACAGTGGGAAAGCAGCTCTTGCAAGTCTTGAAGAAGACGCCACGGCGACTGAAGAAACGCAGGAGAAGGTCTCTTTTGGAAGTTTGTTTTTAGACCAGGTCCTTCCAAAAATCGAAAAGAAAGAAACACGCTATGTCTTATCAGCAGTCGGGCAGGAGGATGAATACTCTGGTCAATTCTTGTGGACCCTTCGCATTCGTCGCTTGCCAGACGAGCGCTCTTATGTGATCAGAGATGTACTAGCTTTTTTGCAGACCATTCAGAAAGAAAGCCATTTTGCAATTGGAAAAAGTTACTATGAACCTATTTCTTACTTAGAATTTGATGGTCCTAGTCAGGATGTGATCAATTTCCTACAAGGCTTGGTCACAGATAGTGGATCAAAAGAGCAAGATTTCTTTCCCAATGCTGGGCGCCATCTTTATTTTCCACCGACTCTCTTTGAAGAAGCTGTAGAATTACTAATGAATTTGGATTCCTTCCTTTTGCAATATAGCATGTATGATTTTTCTGAAGTCTATTTTCAGGATGTCCATGGGGAGGAAGATCTCTTTCATTTTCAGGTGGAAGACCATGGTGATTTTTACGAATTGATCATTACTGAGCCACAAGTGAAGGTTGTCGAGTCTGCTGTTTACCTGTTTCGAAATGGTGTCTTCTATCACCTGACGCCCCAACAGCGAACCCTATGGAAGGCCATCCAAGATCTTCCAATGGATCAGGATCGCAAAAAACGCCTGCATTTTGATCCAACGGACCAAACAAAGCTTTCCTATAGTTTAAAAGAGTTCAAAAAACTGGGACAAATAACCGCACCGACCAGCTTTTTAATCCACGATTTCACTCCGGAATTTCATTTTGATCTAGCACAGGATCAGACTGTATTACTGGATGTTGTCTTTCAATACCAGGATCGTGTGGTGACCACGCGTGAGGAACTTCTCAATCTTCCTTATTCTAGTGATTTCGATAAGGAGCAAGAAGTCTTTTCAACCATGCTAGCAGCAGGCTTTACAGACGACTTTTCTTCCCAAAGAAGTCCTTTATCAAGTGAGCAAATCTATCCATTCTTTCACCAACAGATCCCGACTTTTGAAGCCTTAGGAGAGATTACCCTCTCTGATAGCCTTTTAGATCTTTATCAAGTGGAGCGCCCAAAAATTGATGTTAAAACCAATGGCAGTCTACTGGAGATCGGTTTTGACTTTGAAAGTGTGGATCCAGCTGAAGTGGACCAGGTCCTCAAAGCTTTAGTGGGGCAAGAAGATTATTTTGTCAGCCATACAGGGAAGGTCCTTGTTTTTGATGAAGAAACCAAGAAAATCAGTCGAGCCCTAGCAGATCTGCGGGCGAAAATGAGCAAGGGTGGGAAACTACAAGCCCGCCGGATTGCCGCTTATCAGCTATCTGATTTGTTGGCAGATCAAGACAATGTTCATTTTTCAGAAGAATTTCGAAATTTAGCTCATGATTTGACTCATCCAGAAGACTTCCAACTCCCTCAGATGACAATCCAAGCGACCCTAAGGGATTACCAAGAAACAGGGGTCAAATGGTTCTCCATGTTAAATCATTATGGTTTTGGTGGTATTTTAGCGGATGATATGGGGCTTGGGAAAACCCTGCAGACTATTTCCTTCTTGACCAGTGTTGCAAAAAAAGAAACTAAAATCTTGATTCTAGCTCCATCTAGTCTCATCTACAATTGGAAACAAGAATTTTCAAAATTCGCTCCTCAGATGGAAGTGGCAGTCGTCTATGGTCTCAAGCAACACCGAGATGAACTCATCGCAACCAATCCACAGGTAGTTATCACTAGTTACGCGTCTTTCCGTCAAGATGTGGAGGAATACCAGAAGAATCAGTATGAGTACTTGATTCTAGATGAAGCCCAGGTCATGAAAAATGCCCAAACCAAGATTGCCCAACACTTACGTGGCTTTGAGGTTCCGCATGTGTTTGCCTTATCTGGGACACCGATTGAAAATCATGTGGGTGAACTCTGGTCTATTTTCCAAATTGTCCTTCCAGGGCTCTTCCCAGCTAAAAGAGAATTTCAAAAATTGAGTCCTGAGACCATTGCGCGTTTTGTCAAACCTTTCGTCATGAGACGGAAAAAAGATGAAGTGCTCCAAGAATTACCGGACTTAATTGAAACAACCTACCACAATGAGTTGGATGAAAGTCAAAAAACGATCTATTTGGCTCAATTAAAACAAATTCAAGATCGGGTTCGAAGCTCTAGCGAGGAAGAACTAAATCGGAGCAAGGTGGAAATTCTCTCTGGCCTCATGCGCCTTCGCCAAATCTGTGATACCCCCGCCCTCTTTATGGAGGACTATCAAGGAGATAGTGGGAAATTGGAGAGCCTTCGAGATCTTTTGGGGCAAATCAAGGATGGCGAACACCGGGTTTTGATCTTCTCTCAATTCAGAGGCATGCTGGATATCCTAGAGCAGGAAATTGACCAGCTTGGCATGACCTCCTTTAAAATCACAGGTTCCACTCCCGCTAAAGATCGTCAAGAAATGACCAATGCCTTTAATGCAGGTGAGCGCCATGCTTTTCTCATTTCTTTGAAGGCTGGAGGGGTCGGATTAAACCTCACTGGTGCCGATACGGTCATCTTAGTCGATTTGTGGTGGAATCCTGCAGTGGAAGACCAGGCTATTGGACGTGCCCATCGAATGGGACAGGAACAAAATGTTGAAGTTTACCGCATGATTACCCGGGGCACGATTGAAGAAAAAATCCAAGAACTGCAAGCTTCTAAAAGACACTTGGTCTCGACGATTTTAGATGGAACGGAAACACGATCCAGCTTATCGGTTGAGGAAATTCGTGAGATTCTTGGAATTCCGTCAGAATAGCTTGAAAAATTCTGTGAATAGTTTATAATTAATGGAGTGTCGAAAGGAAGAAAGCATGACAGAAAAATATTTTCCTCAAGTAGGGGATAATGAGTTGATGTTAACAGAGATGCCCCACATGAACCTGTATGATGAAACAGATTTGATTAGTAACATTACAGGCGACTATGTGGATAAAAATTATTTGGAATGGCAACCGATTGCTGAAAATACCAAACCCAAGCATCCTTACCATCAACCACTAGAAGAGCCCCTACCGAAAAGACGGCCAGTAAGAAAACCTGATTTTAAAGAGCCGATTGATAAAAAAAGCCCTGCCAATCGTTATGCAGAGGAAGCGAGAGAGCGTGCGCGTGAAGATCTGAAAAAGAAACGCACAGCCCCCTATCTGACAACGGATCCAGCAGCTACTACAAGTAAGCGGAAAAAACCGTTTGTTTCAGAACGGAAACCTGGCCAGCCAACAGCTCCCTTCCAAAAGGAAAATCCGGGTGAATTATTGAAATATAGCAAACGATTGCGACAAGATCAGTTGATCCTTGCAGAGTTCGAATCTGCAGGAGAACCAGAAGTGGCAGAACCGACTGAAAAGAAAAACAATTATGATTTCTTAAAGACTAGCCAAATATACAATAAAGATCAACACAAGTTGAAACCACAGCCAATCAAACAAGAATTGGATTTAACCCATCTAGATCAAGAATAAGGAGAAAACATGTCTAACACATACCATTTTATTGGAATTAAAGGAGCAGGGATGAGTGCTTTAGCCCTCATGCTTCACCAAATGGGACATACTGTTCAAGGGTCAGATGTTGAGAAGTATTACTTTACGCAACGTGGCTTGGAACAAGCAGGAATTCAAATTTATCCATTTGATGTTAAAAATTTGGAAGGCGACAAGATCCTCATTGCCGGGAATGCTTTCCGTCCAGATAACAATGTGGAAATCGCTTATGCAGATGAGCATGGCCTAACCTATAAACGCTACCATGAATTCCTTGGTGAATTTATGTGTGACTTTGTCAGCATGGGGGTTGCCGGAGCACACGGGAAAACCTCAACAACAGGGATGCTTTCGCATGTCTTATCAAATATCACTGATACCAGTTATTTGATTGGTGACGGGACAGGTCGTGGCTCTGAAGCAGCCAAATACTTTGTATTTGAATCAGATGAGTATGAACGCCACTTTATGCCTTACCATCCTGAATACAGTATCATCACCAATATTGACTTCGACCATCCAGATTATTTCACGAGCTTAGAAGATGTCTTTAATGCCTTTAACGATTATGCCAAACAAATCAGCAAAGGCCTCTTCATCTACGGAGAAGACAAAGAATTGCGTCGGATTACCTCATCAGCACCAATTTATTACTATGGTTTTGATAAGGAGACGAACGATTTTGTGGCAAGCAACTTGCTTCGTTCAACGACTGGTTCAACCTTCAACGTTCATTTCCGTGGAGAAGATTTGGGACAATTCCATATCCCAACTTTTGGCCGCCACAACATCATGAATGCCACAGCAGTCATTGGTTTGCTTTACATTGCAGGATTTGATTTAGATTTAGTCCGCGAGCATTTGAAGACCTTTGCTGGAGTGAAACGTCGCTTTACTGAAAAAGTAGTCAATGGAACAGTGATCATCGATGACTTTGCGCACCATCCAACGGAAATTATTGCAACCTTGGATGCAGCCCGTCAAAAATACCCAAGTAAAGAGATTGTGGCTATTTTCCAACCACATACCTTTACACGGACCATTGCCTTGTTGGATGAATTTGCTGAAGCCTTGAATCAAGCAGATGCTGTTTACTTGGCACAGATCTATGGTTCTGCACGGGAAGTCGATCACGGCGATGTGAAAGTTGAAGATTTGGAAGCAAAAATTGTCAAACGTTCAGCGATTATTACAGCTGAGAATGTTTCTCCTCTTCTTGACCATGAAAATGCGGTCTATGTCTTTATGGGAGCAGGAGATATTCAAACCTATGAATACTCATTTGAGCGTTTATTATCTAGTTTGACACATAGTGTACAATAAGAGATGATTGAGTCTGGAATCGATTGGTTCCAGACTCAAATTTATCTGTCCACTGAAGGAGTATGAGATGAGGAAAGCAGGATGATGATTCGATCAATCACCCCAGCTGATCAAGAACAGTTGCTGTTGCTAGAAGAAGAACTTCATGACAATGAAGAAAAGAAGCACAAGGCCACTCTTGAGGAAGCGCTAGGTTCGAAGGAAGCCATTTCTTTGCTTGCAGAGCAGGCGGGGGATGCTGTGGCTTACTTGTTGGCGACAGAAGACCAGCCTTTAAAAAGAGACCTAATTGTATTGCGACTAGCAGTGAGACCAGCCTTTCAAGGTCAAGGCTATGGTTCTATTTTGATCGCTGCTTTAAAGGATCTAGCTGTTCAAAAGGAAAAGGAAGCCATTTGGATCGATTGCCCAGAAGACTTACTATCTTATTTTTCCCAGCAAGGATTTCGAGATGAAGCTGAGTCTGATCGAGGTGTCCATATGGTTTGGGAACGATAGAAGGAGTAAATGATGAAAGAAAAGATTCACATTAGACAGGCAGAGCTGCAGGATTTGGATGCCATCGAGCGCATTGAGCTTGAAAATTTCTCAGAAGAAGAAGCGATTGCGCGTGAGATTTTAAAAGATCACATCGAAAAGATTCAAACGACATTTCTTGTAGCAGAGTGCCAAGGTCAGATCTTAGGCTATTTAGAAGGACCTGTTAGACCGGAGCGCTATTTGATCGATTCCTCTTTTTCAGAGGTTGAAGATCTAAGCCATCTAGAACAGGGCTTTATTTCCATTACGAGTCTATCCATTGCTAAAGAAGCCCAAGGGCTAAGGGTTGGAACCCTCTTGCTTGAGGCAATGAAAGAGATTGCGGTGAAAGATAATCGCCAAGGGATCAATTTGACCTGTCATGATTATTTGATTCCTTATTACGAAAAGCAAGGATTTACCAATGAAGGTCTTTCAGAATCCCAATATGCGGGTGAAGTTTGGTACAATCTGGTCTGGGAAAACGAAAACCTTGATTAAATAGGTATTTTGAAGAAGAAGATCGATTTGTATTGCTTTTCTAAATCTTTTAAGATATAATATTAAGGATTATGATGAGGGAGGTCAATTATTTGACTGATAAATCACAAGACAGTGAGAAGTTATTAAGCTTCAAAGAGCAGATCCTCAGAGACTTAGAAGAGGCCAATGAGCAACTTCTAAAGATCGAAAAAGAGTATGATCTACCTGATCGAAGCATTGAAACCCCTTCTTCACTGAAAGAGGAGGAAGAAGCAACACCACCTCCAAAAGTAGAAGAATCTGCGTTGGCTCCCAAAGAAGAACCAGTGGAGCCAGAAAAGGCGACTCCTGCTGTGGAAGAAAAGAGTGAGCTTCCAAAGCCTGCTCCAAAAGAACCAAGTCAGGAACCGGTAGAGGAAAGCTTATCGCGCTCTTCTCGTAACCAGCGCCAACAAAAACAAAAGAAACAAAATAAAATCGCTAAACGAATTGTGCGGACAGTGGTCAGCCTTTTGCTGATTGTGATCGTGGCTACAGGGATCTTTGCTGTGACCTATATCCATTCAGCTGTCAAGCCGATGGATAAAAATGCAACAGAATTCGTAACGGTTGAGATTCCAGCAGGTTCAAGTAATCGTGAGATTGGCGCGATCCTTGAGAAAAAAGGACTCGTGAAAAATGGCCAGTTCTTTAACTACTATACCAAGTTCAAGAACTATAGCAATTTCAAATCCGGTTACTTCAACCTTCAAAAGAGCATGGATCTAGAAACCATCATCCAAAAACTGCAAGAAGAGGGAACCAAAACTCCTCAGGCTCCAGTTCTTGGAAAGGTCACGATTCCAGAAGGCTATACGATTGATCAGATTGCGACGGCTATCACCGCCGATGTCTCCACTAAGAAGGCAGGCAAGACTCCATTCAAGAAAGAAGATTTCTTGAAGGCTGTCCAAGACGATGCCTTTATTGAGAAGATGGTGGCCAAATATCCTAAGCTCTTGGCGAATCTGCCAAGTAAGGATTCTGGTGTTCGCTACCGTTTAGAAGGTTATCTCTTCCCAGCTACTTATAACTATGGGAAAGATACCACAGTGAAAGAGATGATCGATCAGATGCTTGCGGCAATGGATCAAAACTTAAGCCCATACTATGAAACACTTGAGAGCAAGAACATCAATGTAAACGAAGTATTGACTCTTGCTTCCTTGGTTGAAAAAGAAGGGGCGACGGATCAGGACCGCAAAGATATCGCGAGTGTCTTCTATAACCGTTTGAACCAAGACATGCCTTTGCAAAGTAATATTGCAATTCTTTATGCAGAAGGGAAACTTGGTCAAAAGACGACCTTAAAAGAAGATGCAACGATCAATACAGAGCTGGATTCACCTTATAATATTTATAAGAATACCGGCTTGATGCCTGGCCCAGTGGATAACCCTGGAGTATCAGCGATCGAAGCGGCGGTGAACCCAAGTAAGACCGATTACTTGTATTTTGTCGCAAATGTCGAAAATGGTGAAGTTTTCTTCGCTAAGACATACGAAGAACACAATAAAAATGTTGAAGAACATGTCAATAGTAAATTGACACAAGCAAGTTCAAACTAGAAAAAGCATGTGGCGCGTCCACAGCTTTTTCATTCAAATAATAGAAAGAGAAGAATAATGGCAGAAAAAACATACCCAATGACCCTAGCAGAAAAAGAAAAATTGGAACAAGAATTAGAAGAATTGAAATTGGTCCGTCGACCTGAAGTGGTGGAACGGATTAAGATCGCTCGTTCGTATGGTGACCTCTCAGAAAACTCTGAGTACGAAGCAGCAAAAGATGAACAAGCTTTTGTGGAAGGTCAAATCTCTAGCTTGGAAACAAAAATCCGTTATGCGGAAATCGTCGATAGTGATGCTGTTGCAGTAGACGAAGTTGCGATCGGAAAAACCGTTACAGTTCAAGAAGTTGGCGAAACAGATGAAGAAGTATACAGCATCGTTGGTTCAGCAGGGGCAGATGCCTTTGCAGGAAAGATCTCTAACGAAAGCCCAATCGGTCACGCTTTGATTGGTAAGAAGACAGGTGACGTTGTCACTGTTGAGACACCAGCTGGAAGCTACCAAATGAAAATTTTGAACGTAGAAAAAACAGCGTAACTATAAAACGCAAGCCCTCCAAGAGGGCCTATTTTTTTGTGCTCTTAATCTCCTTGTGAGAGTGAAAATTTTTCGTTGACTGACTGAACGGTATCAAAAAAGCACTTGAACCCTTGGGTTCAAGTGCTGCTCTATTTTTGCTAGAATTTAGTAGTTTGTACTACTTTCTATTGCGTTGTTTTCCTGCATTGCGGTTGTTTTTTGGTTTGTGTTGAATTTGTGTGGTCGCAGTTGGTGTGACGTCTTTTTTCACACGGTGACTAGTCGCTTTTGGAGGATTGTTTTTGTATTCCTCAGCGACCCGTTTGCGAAGATTTGGACGAATCAAGTAGTTGATGACAAATTGTTGGATAATTTGGATCACCCCACCGACTACCCAGTAAAGAGTCACTCCGGCTGAAGAGATCAATGAGAAGACACCGATCATAATCGGACTCATCAGTGATGCTTTACGCATGCTTTCCTTTTGGGTTTCATCTTCAATTCCATGAAGAGAAAGCATACTTTGGATATAGTAAAGAACTGCTACGATAGCCGTCAAGAGCAAGCTTGGTTTACCAAGAGCAATGCCAAGGAAGCTACTATCTGCTACCCCTTTGGTGTGCTGAGCTGCAAAGAAGAGAGCAGAGAAGAATGGCATTTGGATCAAGAGTGGCAAACACCCAACTCCACCAAACATGCTAACTCCATTTTCACGTTGAGCAGCCATTAATTCCTGTTGCGCCAATAGCTTTTCTTCTTGTGTGCTAGCGTTCTTCATGCGCTCTTGGATTGGCCCAAGGATAGGTTTCAAGTAGTTCATCTTTTCAGATTGGTAGGTTGCCTTCCATGATTGGTACAAACCAAGTGGCAAGATGATTAACCGCACGATCAAGGTGACGATAATAATCCCGATCCCAAAGCCCAAGCCAAGGTTGTTGGCAAAGAATTTGATGGCTTCGCCCATTGGACGGCCAAGAAGATTCCAGATCAGTCCAGTCGGATTTCCAGTTTTCCGATCGACACTCACGCATCCTGACAAGAAGACAAGCGAAGCTAGTCCCATCGATGCAAGTAATGCAAGTTTATTTTTTTTCACAAATAGTTCCTTCTTTTTTTTAATGTTACCTTTCTATTCTACTGTTTTTTTTGAAAATACACAATAGTTCTCTAGTCTTAATTTGCAATTTTAAAGTCTGTATAGTTTTCAAAGTTTGCGAGCGTAACATCTAAATAAGTCACATGTGCAAAAGGTGTAGGACCTTTGCGAATTTCTTGAATGAATTTAGCCATTTGGCTACTAGACTCTGCCTGGGCCAGAATGCCAACCGTTCCGTCGTCGTTATTCCAGACACGGCCAGTAATCCCACCGATCTCTAAAGCAAGACTGTACACTCCCCAGCGAAAGCCAACCCCTTGAACCCGTCCTTGGGCAATCATTTTTACCTTTTGCATGTACGACCTCCTTGACTCGAAGAAATCTATCTGAGGCATGATTTCTTCTTTTTCTTTGTGCTATAATAGTTCTATGAATATTATAACGTCTAAATCCAATAATGTAATCAAAAATGCTAAAAAATTACATCAAAAAAAATACCGGACAGATTCTTATCTCATTGAAGGCTGGCATCTGTTTGAAGAGGCAGTAGAAAATCAAGCGAAGATTCAACAGGTCTTTGTTTTAGAAGCCTATTTAGACCGGGTAGAGAACATCCAAAAAGTCACCGTCGTGACCCCGGAGATCTTAAGTCTCTTGGCAGATTCGAAGACTCCGCAAGGGATTGTCGCAGAGATTCTTCTAGAGCAGCCAGAGCTTCCGGATCAGCTACAAGGGCGATTCCTCTATTTGGAGGATGTACAGGATCCTGGCAATGTTGGGACTATGATTCGAACAGCAGATGCAGCAGGCTTTGATGGTGTCATGCTATCGAAAGCCTCCGCAGATCTATACAGTCTCAAGACACTTCGATCCATGCAAGGCAGTCATTTCCATATCCCTATCTGGAAACTGGATCGAGAAGAACTTTTGGAACAAGCTAAAGAATCTCATCTACCAGTACTTGCAACGACGCTTTCAGAAGCTTCCATTGACTACCGTCAGCTTCCTCAGACCGATCGGTTTATCCTGGTTATGGGCAATGAAGGAAATGGCATCAGCCAGGAAATGGCGACACAAGCAGACCAGCTGGTTCATATTCCTATGCCAGGTCGGGCCGAGAGTTTGAATGTTGCAGTGGCAGCAGGAATTTTGATGTTTTCTTTAAGGAAATTTTGAGAAAAAGAAGTATACTTAACCTGTAAGAAGAAGTTGATGGAGATCTTATTGGGAGAGCTTATCAACGAAAGGTGATTATCTTATGCAATATCATCGTGACAAAGAATACATGACCTATGTAGGCCATCTGATCCAGCATCCTAAGGTTCAAAAATTAGCCGACATTCCCCACCATATTCATTCCAATCGTTTGGAGCATTCCATTCATGTTAGCTATACCAGTTATAAACTGGCTAAAAAATTTGGTTGGGATGCCAAAAGTACGGCTCGGGGTGGCCTCTTGCATGACCTCTTTTACTATGATTGGCGCGAGACCAAGTTTACCAAGAGTCACGCCTGGATCCATCCCCGCATTGCCGTGAGAAATGCACGAAAGATCACAGATCTCAATGCCAAGGAAGAAGACATCATTATTAAACATATGTGGGGTGCTACCCTTGCCCCGCCTCGCTACAAAGAATCTTTTGTGGTGACCATGGTGGATAAATACTGGGCTGTTAAGGAAGCTTCAGAACCTTGGCGTAAAAAGATGGCCAAAAGGAGATTTTTTCATCGAAAAATGTTAAAATCATAGTAAACAAATTTGAAAGGAACTTGTTTATATGTATAATGATTCAGTAATCCAAGAACAAAGTGGATTGAATGCTTTTTATAACAAAATCTACTCATTAGTTGGGATCGGTGTTGGGATTTCAGCCCTTGTCTCTGGTCTTATGATGACGGTCTTTCAAGATTTCTTCGTTCAAATCTTGACAACAGCACCAATGGTTTACTATGCAGCAGTGGTTGTAGAATTGATCTTGGTCTTTGTTGCAAGTGGGAAGGCTGTTAAAAATAGCCCGTCTGCTCTTCCGATCTTCTTGATCTACTCAGCTTTGAATGGCTTTACCTTGAGCTTTATCATTGCTCGCTACATGCAAGCAACTGTCTATAAGGCTTTCTTGGTCAGTGCCTTGATGTTTATTGTCATGGGAGCTATCGGACGCGTCGTGAAAAAGGACCTGTCTGGAATGGGACGTGCCTTGATGGGAGTCTTGATCGGTGTGATCATCGCTTCTGTTGTGAACATGTTCTTGAGAAGTTCTGGAATGGACTATATCTTGAGTATCATCTCTGTCTTCCTCTTTGCAGGATTGACAGCTTGGGATAACCAAAAGATTCGCTATGTCTATGATCAAACAAATGGTCAACCTGCTACAGGTTGGGCAGTAGCAATGGCTTTGGAACTTTATCTTGACTTTATCAACCTCTTTATCAGCCTTCTTCGT
This sequence comes from Streptococcus caecimuris, assembly GCF_943193075.1. NCBI lineage: Bacteria > Bacillati > Bacillota > Bacilli > Lactobacillales > Streptococcaceae > Streptococcus > Streptococcus caecimuris. Next base: position 71,150 of record NZ_CALPCT010000007.1, read on the forward strand.
ATCTTCGGAAGAAACGACTAATCAAAGAGAGCTTGAGCTGGGGCAGTTGCCTCGGCTTTTTTTGTCTTCCGACTTGTGCTATACTAATAGTGACTAAAGAATAGAAATGAGCGCTTATGAAAACACCTTTTGTAACCCGTGAACAATTAGAAAGTCTGACCCAAGAATTTCCTACCCCTTTCCATCTCTATGATGAAGCAGGAATTCGTGAAACGGCTCGTTCCCTCCATCAAGCTTTTGCTTGGAATGAAGGATTTAAGGAATACTTTGCCATTAAGGCGACTCCTAATCCATCGATCCTAAAAATTTTGCAAGAAGAGGGCTGTGGAGTTGACACGGCCAGCTATGTCGAATTGTTGATGGCGGATAAACTGGGCTTTAGTGGAGAAGAGATCATGTTTTCTTCTAACAACACGCCAGCTGATGAATTTGTCTATGCTAGAGAATTAGGGGCAACGATCAATCTGGACGCCTATGAAGACATTGCTTTCTTGAAGTCTGTGACCAGCATCCCTAAGGTTATTTCTTGCCGCTATAATCCTGGTGGAGTTTTTGAACTGGGAACCGATATTATGGACAATCCTGAAGAAGCCAAGTTTGGCATGACCAAGGAGCAATTGATCCAAGCCTTTATCGAGTTGAAAGAACTAGGTGTGGAAGAGTTTGGCATTCATGCTTTATTAGCTTCTAATACTGTATCCAACGACTACTATCCAGAGCTGGCGCGTCAACTTTTTGAATTGGCAGTGGAAGTCGTCGAGAAAACAGGTGTCCACTTGGGCTTCATCAACCTCTCTGGTGGAGTTGGGATCAATTACAAACCTGAGCAAGAACCAAATGATATTGCCATTATTGGGGAAGGCGTGCACCGCGTCTTTGATGCGATTCTCAAACCGGCAGGCCTTGGTCATGTGAAAATCTATACGGAGCTTGGTCGCTTTATGCTGGCTTCACACGGCCTCTTGGTAACCAGAGTGACGCATAAAAAGAAAACCTATCGGACCTATGTGGGTGTCGATGCTTCAGCTGTGAATCTTCTTAGACCGGCTATGTACGGTGCTTATCACCATATTACCAATATGGATCGTCCAGATGGACCCACTGAAGTGGTCGATGTCGTGGGAAGCCTTTGTGAAAATAACGATAAATTTGCGAAACAACGAGAACTACCAGTGACGGAGATTGGAGATTTGCTCGTGATCCATGACACTGGAGCCCATGGATTTTCAATGGGGTATCAGTACAATGCTAAGTTGCGTTCTGCAGAAGTTTTGCTTCAAGAAGATGGGCAGGCCCGTTTGATTCGTCGAGCAGAAAAACCAGAAGATTATCTTGCGACACTCTACGGCTTTGACATTGAAAAATAAGCGATTGTCTGATATAATGATAGTTATGTAAAAATAATAGAACGGAGAAAATTGTATGAATCTCTTTTTAGGAATTTTGTTGATTATTTTAGCTTTCTTTGGTGGGATGGTTGCAGGAATGTTCTTGCTTCGTCGTCAATTTGAAAAAGAATTTGCATCAAACCCACGTTTGAATGTTGAAGCAGTCCGTACGCTTTTAGGTGCCAGCGGCCAACGTCCAAGCGAAGCAAAAGTTCAACAAGTCTATCGCCAAATTGTGAACCAACAAAAATCAGCGATGGCGAAAAACAAGAAAAAATAAGAGTGGGGCAATCTCACGATAATAAATGAGAGGGGCTTGGAGGAATTTCTTAGTCCCTCCTTTTGGAAGGAAGAGATATGGATAACCGACCGATTGGTTTTTTAGATTCTGGAGTAGGGGGCCTGACTGTTGTCCGCGAATTGCTCCGTCAGCTTCCTCACGAAGATGTCGTCTATATTGGAGATTCAGCGCGTGCACCTTATGGTCCTAGACCAGCAGACCAAATTCGCGAGTATACTTGGCAGATGGTGAACTTCCTTCTGACCAAAAATGTCAAGATGATTGTCTTAGCCTGTAATACAGCGACGGCAGTTGTTTGGGAAGAAGTCAAGGAGAAACTTGATATTCCCGTTTTGGGAGTGATCTTGCCCGGAGCTTCTGCAGCCATTAAATCGACGACCCATCAAAAAATTGGGGTCATTGGGACACCGATGACGGTTTCTTCTGGAATTTATAAAGAGAAGATTCAAAGTCTGGCACCAGACATGGAAGTCAGCAGTTTAGCTTGTCCCAAGTTTGTTCCTTTAGTGGAATCAAACGAGTTGGCATCCAGTGTGACCAAAAAGGTGGTTTACGAAACCCTAAAACCACTAGTTGGAAAGGTTGATACCTTAGTCTTGGGATGCACCCATTATCCCCTTTTAAAACCGATCATTCAAAATGTGATGGGACCGGATGTCAAATTGATTGATAGTGGGGCAGAGTGTGTTCGGGATATTTCCGTTTTATTAAACTATTTTGAGCTCAATAAGAGTCGGGAACTCTTAGAGCAGACCCACCGCTTTTTTACCACTGCAAATGCCAATAGCTTTGCAGCGATTGCCGAAAAATGGCTAGAACGTTCAGTGAATGTGGAGCATGTAAATTTATGAGTGACAAACTATTTGAATACAAAGATCCCCAGGATTGGTATATTGCCCAATGGGGAGAAGATGCTGACTACAACCAATTTAGTCAAGTGCCTGCGGAAGCTTCCACTCTGTTAGATCAGCTGGAACTTCTCTTTGCCAAGGATCCTGAGGGATTCCCTCTCAATCTATCGGTGATGCGCTATGGTTCAGCCTTTCGTTTTCTGACCTTTTTGACCGAAATCTTGAATGAAGTCAAGGGAAGATCTTTTGAGATCATACAGCGTCAAGGAGCCTTGCTCTTGGTTGAAAAAGGGAAATTGCTCTATTTGTATTTGCCAAGTGATGGGGTTGATGTGGAAGCCTTCTTGGGTCAAGACAAGGTCAAAGATACGATTCTTATTGCGACTCGAAATGAGGGAAAAACCAAAGAATTCCGTAATATGTTTGAAAAGCTGGGCTTTGAAGTGGAAAATCTCAATCAATACCCAGAGCTTCCAGAAGTCGAAGAAACAGGGATGACCTTTGAAGAGAATGCCCGCTTAAAAGCTGAAACGATTGCAGAGCTAACTGGGAAAACAGTCTTAGCGGATGATTCAGGTTTGAAGGTAGATATCTTGGGAGGCTTACCAGGAGTTTGGTCAGCTCGCTTTGCGGGAGTTGGTGCGACAGATGCGGAAAACAATGCGAAATTGTTGCACGAATTGGCCATGGTCTTTGACTTGAAAGATCGCTCAGCCCAGTTCCATACGACCTTGGTGGTTGCAAGACCAGGCAAGGAAAGCTTAGTGGTGGAAGCTGATTGGCCAGGGTATATTAATTTTGAGCCCAAAGGGGAACACGGCTTTGGCTATGACCCTCTCTTCTTAGTTGGGGAAACGGGCCGTGCTGCTGCTGAATTAACGCTTGAAGAAAAAAATACACAATCACATCGTGCTTTAGCTGTTAAAAAGTTATTGGAGGTATTTCCATCATGGCAAAGCAAACAATCATCGTTATGAGTGACTCGCATGGAGACCGCTCCATTGTTGAAGCTATTAAAGAAAAATACCTAGGTCAGGTCGATGGGATCTTTCACAATGGGGATTCTGAACTAAAAAGTGACGATCCTGTCTGGGAAGGGATCCACGTTGTCCAAGGAAATATGGATTTTTATGATGGCTATCCGGAACGCTTGGTGACCCAACTAGGGCCAACACGGATCATCCAGACCCATGGGGATCTCTTCCAGATCAATTTTAGTTTTCAAAAATTGGATCTGTGGGCCCAAGAGGAGGAAGCAGATATTTGTCTATACGGCCACCTTCATATCCCAGATGCTTGGAAGGAAGGAAGAACCCTCTTTGTGAATCCTGGATCCGTTAGCCAACCTCGTGGTCTGATTCGCGAGTGTTTGTATGCCAAGATAGAGATTACCGATTCGAACTTCAAGGTAGAGTATTATACGCGAGATCATGAATTGTACCCTGAATTGACAAAGGAGTTTAGCAGATGATAGCAAAGGAATTTGAACGTTTCTTGCTGGCGCAGGAAGAGACGTTCTTAACTCCTGCCAAAAATTTAGCGGTCTTGATTGATACCCACAATGTAGACCATGCGGTTTTGCTGTTGAGCCAGATTAGCTATAGTCGCATCCCGGTAGTGACGGATGAACGCAAGTTTGTGGGGACGATCTCCCTAACGGATATTCTATCTTATCAATTGAAACACGAGATTCCTGAGGAGACTTTTGCTTCGATGGATATCGTAGACGTTGCAAAGAAGGAGGTCGGGGTCATCGGCTTAGACTTCAATTTGACAGAAGTCCTTCACAAGTTGGTGGATGACTCCTTCTTATCAGTGGTGGATGAAGAAGGTTATTTCCAAGGGATTATTACGCGGAAATCGATCCTCAAAGCCATCAATTCGCTGATGCATAATTTTTCAAATGAATACGAGATGATTCTAAAATGAAAGAATTTATTGCAAGTTTTATTGATCAAAAAGAACTAAGTGAAAATTCTCAGTCAGCCTATTTCTATGATTTGGACCAATTTGTTGAATCAATTCATGGAAAAGTGACGCCGACAAATTTGAGAATTTACCAAGCTTCGATTAAAGATTTTAAACCGGCGGTTCAAAAACGAAAATTATCCGCTGTTAACCAATTTTTATATTATTTGTATCAAGAACGCTTTATTTCTGAATACCATCGTTTGGTCTTGCCTAAAATTCAACCGGCCAAAACCCATGATCGTGAATTGTTGGATCTGACCCATTTTTGGGAAGAATCAACCAATCCACAGGGACGCTTGATGGCCTTATTGATTCTGGAGATGGGCTTATTGCCAAGTGAGATCCTCCAAGTCAAGGTCGAAGATATTCAGTTGGACTTTCATGTCATTCGAGTGGGCAAAGATGGCCAAAAACGGGTTTTAAAAGTTCCAGAGCCTTTACTGGATGAGTTGCAACTCTTCCTGGATGGTGTCTATCTCTTTGATAATAAAGGAAAATCATACTCTCGTCAGTGGGGATTCCGACAATTAGAAGCCTTCTTGATCGAAAAAGGCAACCAAGACCTTTCGGCACAATCGATTCGTGAGCAGTATATTTTGAAACAACGGGAACTCGGTGTGGATCTCTTTAGTATTGCGCGTGAATTGGGGCTAAAAACCATGGTGACATTAGAAAAATATAAATAATGGATATTAAATTTAAAGATTTTGAAGGGCCTTTGGATCTCTTGCTCCACTTGGTCTCTAAATACCAGATGGATATCTATGAGGTCCCCTTGATTGAGGTGATTGAACAGTATCTGGCTTATCTGGCGACTCTCCAGGCAATGAAACTAGAGGTGGCAGGGGAATACATGCTGATGGCTAGTCAACTAACCCTGATCAAGAGTCGAAGACTTCTTCCTAAGGTCGCAGAGGAGATGGATGAAGCAGAGGATCTAGAGCAGGACCTCCTTTCTCAATTGGAAGAGTACCGTACTTACAAGCAATTAGGAGAGTTGATGGCCTCGCAGCACGAGGAGCGCGCCCTCTATTATTCGAAACCGAAGATGGAATTGGTCTATGACGATACCGAATTACTTCATGATCGCACCACGGTGGATCTCTTCTTGGCTTTCTCAAAACTATTGGCCAAGAAAAAAGAAGAATTCCGTCAGAACCATACAACCATTGTCAAGGATGAATACAAGATTGAGGATCTGATGGACCAGCTGCGTCACCGATTCCACGATCGCTCACAAGTTCTCTTGCAGGACTTGTTTCTAGAAGCAGCGGATCTCCAAGAGGTTATTACCCTATTTCTTGCAACCCTTGAATTAATCAAGATTCAAGAGGTCACAGTGGTACAGGATAGGGCTTTTGGAGAAATTTACTTAAATAGGATTGAACATGAGCAAATTAGCTGAAATTGAAGCACTCTTATTTGTAGCGGGTGAAGAAGGAATTACTGCCAGACAAATCGCAGATCTTCTCTCTTTACCCCCAACAGGTGTGGTGCAAAGTTTAGAAAAATTGGCCCAAAAATACCAGGAGGACACAGATACCAGTCTGTGTTTGATGGAGACAGCTTCCCGTTATAAATTGGTGACAAAGGCAGACTACGCTTCGGTTTTACGAGACTATTCTAGAACGCCTATGAACCAAAGCTTGTCTCGGGCTGCCCTTGAAACCTTGTCAATCATTGCATATAAGCAACCGATCACCCGCGTGGAGGTCGATGATATTCGAGGCGTTAATTCCAGTGGTGCCATTACCAAACTACTGTCATTTGATCTGATCCGCGAAGATGGAAAAAAAGAAGTCCTCGGGCGTCCTAATTTGTATGTCACGACGGAGTATTTTTTGGATTATATGGGGATCAATCATTTGGAGGAATTGCCAAAGGTTGAGGAAGTGGATATCGATCCAGAAGAAGGTCAATTATTTTCAGAGAGAACAGAGGAACTAGATGAGAATTAATAAATATATTGCCCATGCAGGAGTGGCTAGTCGTCGCAAGGCCGAAGAACTGATCAAGCAAGGCTTGGTGACGGTCAATGGCCAAGTTGTGCGTGAATTAGCGACTATCATTAAAACCGGTGATCAGGTTGAAGTAGAAGGGACTCCAATCTATAACGAAGAAAAGGTCTACTATCTTTTAAATAAGCCACGTGGTGTCATCTCTAGTGTATCGGATGATAAAGGACGGACAACAGTCGTTGACCTTTTATCTCAAGTACCAGAGCGCATCTACCCAGTGGGACGTTTGGACTGGGATACATCTGGTGTCTTGATTTTGACCAATGATGGTGATTTTACAGATGAGATGATTCACCCGCGCAATGAAATTGATAAGGTCTATGTGGCGCGTGTCAAAGGGATTGCCAATAAGGAAAACTTGCGTCCCTTGACGCGAGGAGTGACCATTGATGGAAAGAAAACCAAGCCAGCAACTTACGAGATCTTAAAAGTGGATGTCGAAAAAAACCGTTCAGTGGTTCAGTTGACCATTCATGAAGGGCGTAACCACCAGGTTAAAAAGATGTTTGAAGCGGTGGGACTTTTAGTGGATAAACTCTCCCGGACCCAGTTTGGGAATTTGGACGTCTCAGGACTTCGTCCGGGTGAATACCGTCGCTTGAACAAAAAAGAAATCAGCCAGTTGCACAATCTAGCAGTGACTAAATCTAAAAAAGCATGAAAACAATCCTAATTGCGCTGGTCAGAGGCTATCAAAAATGGATCTCTCCCCTATTTCCGCCTTCTTGTCGCTTTCAACCGACCTGTTCCAATTATATGATCCAAGCGATTGAACGTTTTGGTGTGAAAGGTGTCTTGATGGGGATTGCAAGGATTCTACGTTGCCATCCTGGAACCAAAGTAGGACCAGACCCCTTGCCAGACCATTTTAGTCTGAAGCGAAATGAAGAATCAAAATAGGACGATCGCAAATAAACAGAAACACCCTTAGAAATTATTTTTCTAAGGGTGTTGATTTTGTAAAAGAGTTGTCTATCAGCGTTTAGACCATGTTTTAGGGAGGAAGAGTAGAATCATTGGATAGATTTCAAGCCGTCCGGCAATCATGGCTAAGGAAAGTAACAGTTTTGAAATCGGACTAAAGATGGAGAAGGTTTGACCTGTTCCAATCATAGGTCCAATGTTGTTGAAACAACTAAAGACAGCGCTGACAACCGTCATGAAGTTATTATTGTCTAGACTGACTACAAAGAGTAGGCCGATCGTGATAAAACTGTATATTGTAAAGTACTTGAGGATCTGATGCTGTGTATCCTTATCCAATACCGTATCATTGACATGCAAGGTCAGAACGCGATTCGGAGACAAGGTCGAAAGAACCTGATTTTTTGCGATTCGCCATAAGGTCAAGCACCGAATGACTTTTAGCCCCCCGGCGGTCGATCCAGCAGAACCACCGACAACCATCAGCATCAAGAGGATGAACTGAGAAAAGAGAGGCCATTTTTCCGTCGTTCCATAACCAAAACCGGTAGTGGTGATGATATTGGAAACTTGGAAGAAGGAAATCTCAAAACTCTTAGCGACATTGGCATAGAGATGAAGGACATTGTACGCGATCAAGACACTGGACACGAGGACGATGGTGATATAGGTCCGCAATTCCTCATCTTTAAAGAAGGCCTTGAATTTTCGGATCATGAGGAAGTAGTAGAGGTTAAAGTTAACTCCGAAGACTAAAACCCCGATACTGACCAAATAGGTGATTAAACTACTATTGTAGTGGGCAATTCCGTCGTTAAAAACGGTAAAGCCCCCGGTCCCAGCCGTCCCCATGGCGATGACAAAACTATCATAAAGGGGCATGCCAGCAAGGAAATAAATAACTACAAAGAGGAAAAACAAGCCCAAGTACAAGAAGTAGAGGATTTGAGCCGTGTTTTTTAATTTGGAAACGACCTTCCCAAAAACTGGACCAGGAACTTCCGCCTTCATGACTTCGAGGTGGCTATTCTTGTTATTGTCCATAATCGCAAGGGCGAAGACCAATACTCCCATCCCCCCAATCAAGTGGGTGAAACTGCGCCAAAAGAGGAGAGAATGGCTGAGGACACCTACATCATCTAAAATCGTTGCCCCTGTTGTTGTAAAGCCAGAGCTGACTTCAAAGAAGGCATCGATAATGTTGGGAATTTGTCCCGAAAAGACAAAGGGAAGGGCGCCAAAGAAGGACCAGAGGATCCAACAGAGGGCTACAATCAGGACTCCTTCTTTAGCATAAATGTGAAAGTCCTTTGGTTTGTGAAAACTACCAAGTAGCCCCAGCCCAAGTAAGATGGCCATGGTTGCCCCAATAGAGACAAAGACCTTGGCAGGTTCCTGATAGATCGTAGCGACGACTAAGGGAACGATCAGGAGAGCTGCCTCGATTAAGAGGAGCTTGGACAAGAGGTAACGAATCATGCTTCTATTCATCAGGCTTACCTCTCAAGTAGATCGTAGATTTTTGTGACATTTTGAATCAAGGTGGTTACGATAATCCGATCTCCTACCATCAAACGGTCATCTCCATTTGGGAAAATAGCCTTGCCGTCTCGAATAATGGCAGCGATCAAGACGCCTTTTTTCAATTTCAATTCAGAGAGGGGATATTGGGTTAGTTTATTGTCTTCCTTAATTTGGAACTGCAAGGTTTCAATCCGGCCGTTTGCGACATGGTGCAAGGCTTCTAGGTTTGAGAACTGTGCATTGTAGCGTCCACGAATAAAGTGCATAATGGTATCTACAGCGATGCGTTTTGGCGTAACGATACTGGTCATATCTTGATCGCCAATGATCTCCAACAGACTAGTTCGGTTGACCTTGGTAATGTTCTTTTTGACTCCGACAGAATTTAAGAACATGGAGGTGATGATGTTTTCTTCATCGACCCCTGTCAAAGTAGCCACAGCATCGAAGTTATTGGCACTCTCTTCTAAAAGAATGTCTTTAGCAGTTCCGTCTCCATGGACGACATAGAGATCAGGAAATTCCTGACTAAAGAATTCCGCCCGTTCGCGATTGACCTCTAAGACCTTGAGATCGATCTTGCGGCGCACATCTTGAAGAATGTTGAGTAGGTAATAGGCAATTTTCCCAGCACCAATGATCATCATGCTCTTAATGACCTGAGGGCGAACATTGTTGTGGAAGAGAACGACCTCGATCCGATTACCTGTTACGAAAATCTTGTCTTGAGGTTGCAAGACAAAGTCTCCGTTTGGAATGGTGAGTTCGTTGCCACGCTCGATTGCACAAACAATGACATTTCCGTATTTCTTCCGGAATTGGGATAGACTCATATTGCAGAGATTGCTATCTGGCTTGATTTTAAATTCCATCAAGGCAACTCGGCCGTTGGCAAAATGCTCCACAGAAAGGGCATTTGGGAAGTCAATGATATTGGCAATATAGCGAGCTGTCAGCAATTCCGGATTGACAACTAGGGAGAAGCCCAAGATATTTTTTTCCTTGAAGTAGGAATTGGAATATTCCGGATTCCGCACCCGAACGATAGTCTCTTTGGCTCCCATTTTTTTAGCCAAAACAGCAGAGACCATATTCACTTCATCGTACTCGGTCATGGAAATGAAGATGTCGCAGTCTTCAACATCCGCCTGCTCCAAGATCTTGAAATTTGCCCCATTTCCTAAAATTCCAATGATATCAAACCGTTTGGTAATATGGTTAAGAACGGATTCGTCTTTTTCGATCAAAATAACATCGTGGTTTTCAGCAACGAGAGAACGACAAAGGGCCGTTCCGACCTTTCCTCCACCAACAACAATAATTTTCATAGAATACCTCCAGAGTATGCTTCTATCATACTCTATTTTCAAGAAAAATTCATCTTTTTTAAGGATTTTCTGGTGGAATTTTGAGAAGCTAAGTACAAGTAGGAAGAATCGTCAAAAGAGTAGAACGAGGAGGGATTGAAAACTTTGATAAAGTTTCTTAAAAAAATCTAAAAAAACTATTGACAGGAGCTTCAAAAGTGTTATACTTAGAAAGTACCTTCGTTGATTTACCTCAAACCTGTTGTGAGTTAAGTTAATGAAGCTGTAACCACGCTGTTTGCTGAGCTTGACTCCGGGCAGTGTGGCTATTTTTTTATCAGAAAGAGATCAAGTATGAATATTGAAGAACTGGACTACCAAGAGTCAGCAGCTCAAAACCACATCGTCTTGTTCCAACCTCAGATTCCACAAAATACGGGAAATATTGCACGGACTTGTGCGGCGACCAATTCCCCCTTACATATTATTCGTCCCATGGCTTTTCCGATCGATGATCGCAAAATGAAGCGAGCAGGACTCGATTATTGGGACAAGCTGGATGTCCGCTTTTATGATAGCCTGGAAGAGTTTATGGAAGCGGCGCGCGACGGTCAGGTACACCTAGTGTCCAAGTTTGCAAATCAGACCTATTCGGACGTTTCTTATCAGAATGGGAAGTCCCATTATTTCTTGTTTGGACGCGAGGATAAAGGATTGCCGGAAGAATTTATGCGCCAGCACGAGGAGAAGGCCATTCGCATTCCGATGAATGATGAGCATGTCCGTAGTTTAAATGTCTCCAATACCGTCTGCATGATTGTCTATGAGGCTCTCCGCCAGCAAGGTTTTAAGGGGCTGGAGTTGAGCCATCGTTATGAGCATGACAAGCTCAAATAGCCGATGAAAACTAAAAAACCGAACGATGTAATCTATAAAGTTACAAAAACTTGCCTAGGCAAGTTTTTTTTGTTATCATAAAAGGGTCTTCAGGGCAGGGTGTAATTCCCGACCGGCGGTGACTTTTACTAGGAAATGTTCTTTTCCATACTCTAAAAGAAGTCCGCGAGCGCAAGCTGATGTGGTGTGACTCCACAACCGACAGTATAGTCTGGATGGGAGAAGACGAGAGACGAATAGACTGACAGCTATTCTGATCTGTTTAGAGCTGGTTCATGGGAATAGTACGTTGGAGTCTAAAACTGACTAACGGCATGTTTCGATGGAGACCAGCTAAAGTAACTAGAATAGTTTCTAGTTTAAGCTTTGTTTAAATAGTTTAGAGTAGAATGATGGAGTAGACGTCTTTCCAGCTTCTCTAATTTTTAAAAAATTGGAGGAACCTGTTATGACAAATACACGTAAACTGACCCTAGTGGCTGTTTTATCCGCTTTATCTTTTATTTTGATGTTCTATCAATTTTCTTTCTTGATAGATTTCTTCAAAATTGATTTGAGTATCATCGCCATTTTGTTGGCCTTGGTCCTGTTGGATTTTAAAAGTGCCGTTTGGGTGACCTTGATCCGATCTGTCCTTAAGTTAGCCCTTAATAATAAGGGGCTTGAAACCTTGATCGGATTACCAATCAATATCATTGGAGTTCTTGTTTTTGTTCTTGCTTTTGCATGGATTTGGAACAAGGAACGGACCCATGGTCGATTTGTCTTGGCAATGATTGTTGGAACGATCAGCTTGAGTATCACGATGGTATTGGTGAACTATGTCTATGCAATCCCTTTGTATGCTCGTTTTATGAACTATGATATTTCGAAAACACTAGGGCTTGTCCACTATTTAGCCGCAATGGTTGCACCGTTTAACCTGATCGAAGGGGTGATTTGGGCCATCGCATTTGGGTTGATCTATACCTTATTGCAACCGATTTTAAAAAAATATGAAAAATAAACAACAACATTGGGCGAAGGCAAGCTTCGCCCTTCTCATTTTTGTCATTCTTGGGTATGTGATTCGCTTTTACCCGCAACAATTAACAGGCTTTGATAGCACGATTCAGTCTGCTATTCGAGGCGATCTGCCTGCAGCACTGACGGCCTTCTTTACCAAGGTGACCCATGTCATGGATACCAAGATCATTGTCATCTGGGTGGGTCTTTTGCTGGCGGTCTTTGCCTATAAGAAGTGGTACAGCGAAGCTCTTTTTCTAGGGAGCAATCTGGTATTGACTGGTCTTTTGGTTCTTCTTCTAAAGAATATCTACCAGAGACCGAGACCAAGTATTCTTCATCTAGTAGAGGAAAAAGGCTTTTCTTTCCCGAGTGGTCATTCACTGGCATCTAGCCTTGTTTTGGGAAGTTTGATCATCATAATCGGCCAACATGTAAAACATAAAACAGCCCGCTTTTGCCTTCAAGGCTTGCTGCTTCTGGGAATTGTGACCATTGTGGTTTCCCGCGTTTATGTTGGGGTCCACTATCCATCAGACGTTCTTGGCAGTATGATTTTGGGTCTTGCTGTCTTACAGTTTGAGTATCCCTTGTATGATCGCTTGCGATTTCAATGGCGCTTTACAGGCAAGCAAAAATAAGCATCTAACAACTAGGAGTTGAACTCGCGTTTTGAGTTCGACTCTTTTTTTGCTATAATGAAGGGTATGAAATCCTACAATACCTTGAATGATTATTATCGAACCTTATTTGGAGAAAAGACTTTTAAAGTCCCTATTGATGCAGGCTTTGATTGTCCCAATCGAGACGGAACAGTCGCTCATGGTGGCTGTACTTTTTGTACGGTCTCGGGTTCAGGAGATGCCATTGTGGCCCCAGAAGCTCCGATTCGAGAACAGTTTTACAAAGAGATTGATTTTATGCATCGGAAATGGCCAGATGTGAAGAAGTACCTGGTCTATTTTCAAAATTTCACCAATACCCACGATAAAGTGGAAGTCATTCGAGAGCGGTATGAACAGGCCATCAATGAACCAGGAGTGGTAGGAATCAACATTGGTACGCGTCCGGACTGTTTACCAGATGAGACCTTGGCCTACCTAGCAGAGCTGACAGAGCGCATGCATATGACGATTGAGTTGGGTCTTCAGACGACTTATGAAGCGACGTCTGAATTGATCAATCGGGCCCATAGTTATGATCTCTATGTTGAAACAGTCAAGCGTATTCGTAAACAGGTGCCTAAGGCAGAGATCGTCTCCCATTTGATCAATGGCCTTCCTGGGGAGACCCATGAGATGATGGTGGAAAATGTTCGCCGTTGTGTGACCGATAATGAAATTGATGGCATCAAGTTACACCTCTTGCATTTGATGACCAATACACGGATGCAACGGGACTATCATGAAGGGCGACTTCAACTCATGAGCCAGGAGGAGTATGTCAAGGTCATCTGTGATCAGTTGGAGATCATCCCCAAACACATTGTCATCCACCGGATTACAGGGGACGCGCCAAGGGATATGTTGATTGGCCCTATGTGGAGCCTCAACAAATGGGAAGTCCTAAACGCCATTGAAACTGAAATGCGTCGGCGTGGAAGTACCCAAGGATGTAAGCTAGAAGAAAAGGAGACTGCTGATGCTTCGACCACTTGAAATGGCCCATCAATTTTTAGCAGAAGTCATCACCAAAGAAGATGTGGTGGTGGATGCGACCATGGGAAATGGACATGATACGGCCTTTTTAGCCCAACTTGCAGGCCAGGTCTATGCCTTTGATATTCAAGAGCAGGCACTTGTAAATACTCAAGAAAGATTGGAAAAGTTGGGACTTCAACATGTCCGGTTGATTTTGGATGGCCACCAGCATGTGGACCAATATGTGGAGACCCTTAAAGCAGCTATTTTTAATCTGGGGTATCTGCCGTCTGCAGATAAATCGGTCATTACTCTTCCAGCTACCACGATTGAAGCGATGGAAAAAATCTGTGCTCGCCTAGAAAAAGGTGGGCGAATGGCTATTATGATCTATTATGGTCATGAAGGAGGAGACATCGAGCGTGATGCGGTGCTGGATTTTGTTAGTCAGCTTCCTCAAAAAGACTATACAGCGACCATCTACCGGACACTGAATCAAGTGAATCAGCCACCGTTTTTGGTCATGATCGAAAAATTAGAAAGCTACCGTCATGGATAAAGAATATTTAAAGAATAAAATCGAAGGATTGAGACATCATTTTGTCGAATCAACCATCCACGAGCGTGCAATAGGTTTTTATGATGAAGCCCATATGACCAAAAAGATGCTCAAAATAAAAAAGAAATTGGTTTCGCTTGAGATGGAACGGTGCCAAAAGAAGATTGAGCACAAGGATGTAACCAAGACAGACCAAAAGATTGCGGAGTTAAAACAGCAATTTGAGACCTGCTGCCAAGAACGCTAGGGAGGGAGTGATATGGAACTACTCCTTTATGCAGTGATCTTTTCGATGATTTTGATCGTCTCAAATGCCACGAATAAACTTGTGCCGAGTCTTCCTCTACCCTTGATTCAAATTTTACTAGGGATTGGCTGGGCTCTCTTTGTGCCAGAAGAAAATTTTCATCTGGATACCGAGCTCTTTCTGGCCTTGGTCATTGGCCCTCTCTTATTTCGAGAAGCAGAAGAAGCAGATATTACTTCTGTTTTAAAGCACTGGCGGGTCATCCTCTATTTGATTTTTCCAGTGATTTTTATCTCAACCATTAGTTTGGGCTGGGCAGCTCACTCTTTGTGGCTGAGCCTTCCATTAGCAGCCTGTATGGCCGTGGGGGCAGCCCTTGGGCCTACAGACTTAGTAGCCTTTGCCTCCCTGTCTGAGCGCTTTAGCTTTCCAAAGCGGGTTTCGAATATCTTAAAAGGCGAAGGATTACTAAATGATGCCTCTGGTCTAGTCGCCTTTCGAGTGGCCTTGGCAGCCCTTGCGACCGGAAGTTTCTCTCTTGGAGAGGCAGTGGTTTCCTTAGGAATCTCCATTATTGGAGGATTTGCAGTGGGGATCTTGACGGCCTTTGTGAACCGGTGGCTGCAAACCTTGCTCTTGAGTGTTCGCGCTAGTGATATTGCCAGTGAATTGTTATTAGAACTGAGCCTCCCTTTGTTGACCTTCTTCTTAGCAGAAGAACTTCATGTCTCTGGGATCATTGCAGTAGTTGTGTCAGGGATCCTAAAAGCCAGTCGCTTTAAGCACATTACCCTCCTTGAAGCGCGGGTGGATACTGTGAGTCACACTGTCTGGAATACGGTTAACTTTATCTTAAATGGGTCGGTCTTTGTTATCTTAGGAATGGAATTGGAAATGATCGCCAAGCCCATCTTAAGTAGTCCCATTTACAATAATCTTCTTTTAGTTCTTTCGGTCTTTGTGTTGACAGCCTTGCTCTTTTTGATTCGTTTTGTCATGGTTTACCTCTTTTATTGGTTCCGAACGGTTCGACTAAAAAAATCGTTGAGAAATTATCTAAAAGATGCCTTATTGCTGACCTTTTCGGGTGTGAAGGGAACGGTTTCGATTGCGACGATTCTTTTGATTCCAACCAAGATCGAAAAAGAATACCCTATCCTACTCTTTTTAGTGGCAGGAGTTACCCTTGTCAGCTTTATTGCTGGCTTAGTGGTACTTCCAAAATTATCAGAAGACAAGGAAGAAACCAATGACTACCTGATGCAGATCGCGATTTTAAATGATGTCGTCATGGAATTAGAAGCAGACCTAAAGAATAGCAAGCACAAGGGTCCCTTGTATGCGGCGATTGATAACTACCATGGGCGTATAGAAAACTTGATTCTAGGCCAAGAAAACAAGCTCATTCAAAAGGACTGGGAACAGTTGAAGCTCCTGATTTTGAGTATTGAAAGTGACGGCTTGGAACAAGCCTATGAAGAAGGGAAGATTCGAGAGCGGGGCTACCGCGTCTACCAACGTTATCTTCGCAATATGGAGCAACGTGTCAATCGCAATCTTTCGTCTCGCTTAACCTATTACCTCTTGGTGTCTTTCCGCCTTTTGCGTTTATTAGTCCATGAGATCTTAACTTTTGGGTCTGGCTTGCGAAACTGGTGGACCCGAGAAGACAGCAAGTTAGAGGCCATTGATTATGACCAGATTGCGGCCCTTTATCTGGCCAATACGGAAATCATCATCGAAAGTTTGGAAGACCTCAAGGGGGTTTATCGGAGCAGTTTGATTTCTTTCCTACAAGAATCTCGTCTGAGAGAGACAGCTATTATTACCAGTGGGGCCTTTGTGGAGCGGGTTATTAATCGCGTGAAACCAAATAATATCGATGAAATGTTGAGAGGCTATTATTTGGAGCGTAAGATTATTTTTGAATATGAAGCGCAACACCTGATTACTGCCAAGCAAGCGCGACGTATGCGACAAAATGTCAATGAATTAGAAAGCTACTCCCTAAGAGAAAGTGCCAATACGCTTCCATACGATTTGATCGAGTATGCACGGAATCGTTGAGATAAGAGTAAAAGAGGCTGGGACAAAAGTCCTAGCCTCTCAATTATTTTTGGATTGTCGAGCAAGACGCAGTGGTTGAGTGGGCT